>JBATTI010000037.1:0-5221 GCA_049670445.1 Albidovulum sp.
CCCCCCCACTGCGCGCGGCACCGGGCTTGCGCGCACCCTTCTTGACGATGCGGAATCGCGGCTTCGCGCCTTCGGGATTGACCGTGCCGAACTCGTTTGCGCCGCGGCGCACCCGGGCTAAGCGGCCGCAGACAAGTGTCGGGACGAGGTCGGGACAGAAGCGGTCCAATGGCGGTACGCAAGCCAGACAGCAGAAAAATTTTCAGCAACGGCGAATTCCCCCGCGAATCGTAACCTTTCATTAACCCTAAGGCTGCAATGTCGGTCTTGCGAATGAGGCGAAGGCACGAGGGACACAAGGTTTGTTTTCAGATCCCACCCCCTTCACCCCACCCACCACGGACGACGACAAACTGTCGTGGCTCCGCCTCATTCGTTCCCGCAGGGTTGGGCCTGCGACATTTCACCGGCTGATCGCTGAATACGGGTCTGCACGGGCGGCTTTGATTGCCCTGCCCGATATCGCCCGCGCGGCCGGTGTCGAAAAATACACGATCTGCCCGGAAGGCGTCGTCTATGCCGAACAAAAGGCAGGCCGCGCCGCCGGGGCGCAGCTTATCTGCCGGGGCGACCCTGCCTATCCCAAAGCCCTTGCCGAAATTTCCGATGCGCCGCCGGTCTTGTGGTGCAAGGGCGATCTGTCGCTGCTGGCACGGCCGATGGTCGCGCTTGTGGGGGCGCGCAATGCCTCTTCTTTAGGCACCCGCATGGCGCGCAAACTGGCCGAAGGTCTGTCGGCTGCAGGCGTTGTCGTTGTATCCGGCCTTGCACGCGGCGTCGATGCGGCGGCCCATGCCGCAGCGATGGAAGGCGGCACCGTGGCGGTGATGGCGGGCGGGGTGAATGTGATTTATCCGACCGAAAACACCGCTTTGGCCGATGAAATTGGCAAAAAAGGCCTGCGCGTGTCGGAACAACCCATGGGCCAGGAACCCGCCGCCCGGCATTTTCCGCTCCGAAACCGCATCATATCGGGGCTCGCAACGGCCGTGGTGGTGGTAGAGGCTGCAGCGCAATCCGGCAGCCTGATCACCGCGCGCATGGCGCTTGATCAGGGGCGCGAGGTTTTCGCGGTGCCCGGCCATCCGTTCGACGGGCGTGCAAGTGGCTGCAATATGCTGATCCGCGACGGGGCCACATTGGTGCGCTGTGTGGACGATATATTGGCGGCCTTGTCGCTGGATGCCCGACCCAACCCGCAACTTGACTTGCCCCTGAACAACAAGGCCGCGGCACCCCCGCCACACGCTACTTCGCCAAACACTACTTCGCCAAGCGCTACTTCGGCAGATCGGCCCTGGCGCGATCAACTGGCCCTCCACCGCAAGATCCTTGACCGGCTCGGCCCAAGCCCGATTGATGAAGACCAGCTGTTGCGCGATCTGGCACTGACCCCCGCCGAAGCCGCGGATGAGATTTTGGCGCTGGAGCTGGCAGGCAGCATCAGCCGCGCCCCCGGCGGCCTTTTGTCGCGCAGCTGAACGGGGGGGGGCCGCAAGAAAGCGCAGTAACCGGCGGCCATCGCCAGATTTGCGGCACCATGAGCGCGGCAGGCTTTCGCACCAAGCGTCGGTTGGAACCGGGTTTTGGGCCATGCATCGCGCCCTCCGCGCCCCCTTGATCCGGGCATTGGCAAAAGCATTTCAGGCCGGTCATTGACAAGCCCTGCCATTGGCCCCCATGTTCCGCGCCCATATATTAAGTTCGCATAGTCAGAGGAAATCATGGCCGTTGTCGTCGTAGAATCCCCCGCCAAGGCCAAGACAATCAACAAATATCTCGGCTCCGATTACACGGTTCTGGCCTCTTACGGCCATGTCCGCGACCTGCCCCCAAAAGACGGCTCCGTCGATACCGACGATGGATTCGCCATGAAATGGGAGGTGGCGTCGGACAGCAAAAAGCACCTGCGCGCCATAACCGACGCGCTTCAAACCGACGATACGCTTATTCTTGCCACCGACCCCAACCGCGAGGGCGAGGCGATTTCGTGGCACCTGCAAGAAGCGCTGGCCACGTCGATCAAAAAGGGCAAGACGGTGCGGCGCGTGACCTTCAACGCCATCACCAAAGCCGCCGTGACCGAGGCGATGGCCAACCCCCGCAATGTCGATATGGAGCTGGTCGAGGCCTATCTTGCCCGCCGCGCGCTTGACTATCTGGTGGGCTTCAACCTTAGCCCGGTTCTGTGGCGCAAGCTGCCGGGGGCCAAATCGGCGGGCCGGGTGCAATCCGTCTGCCTGCGCCTGATCGTTGAGCGTGAGCTGGAAATCGAAGCCTTCCGCGCCCGCGAATTCTGGACCGTGGCCGCAACCCTTGCCACCCCGCGGGGTCAGGAATTTCAGGCCCGCCTGACGGTTCTGGGCGGCAACAAGCTTGATAAATTCGACATTCCGAATGCCGCCGCCGCCGAAATTGCCGCACATGCGGTCACATCGCGCGATCTGGCGGTCAAATCGGTTGAGGCAAAGCCCACCAGCCGCAATCCGCATGCGCCGTTCATGACCTCGACCCTGCAACAAGAGGCCAGCCGCAAATTCGGCATGGGCGCCAAGGCCTGCATGTCCTCGGCCCAACGGCTTTATGAGGCCGGCTACATCACCTATATGCGTACCGACGGCATCGACATGGCCCCCGAAGCCGTGACCGAGGCCCGCGCCGCGATCACATCGCGTTTCGGCGCCGATTACGTGCCCGACAGCCCCCGGATTTACAAAAACAAGGCGAAAAACGCCCAAGAGGCGCATGAATGTATCCGCCCGACGGATATGAACATGTCGCCCGACCAGCTGCGCGTCGAAGAGGATCAGCGCAAGATCTATGATCTGATCTGGAAGCGCACCATTGCCAGCCAGATGGCCAGCGCCCGGATGGAACGCACCACCGTGGATATTGCCAGTGCCGATGGTCAGGTTGAACTGCGCGCCACCGGTCAGGTCGTGTTGTTCGACGGTTTCTTGAAGGTCTACGACGAAGGCCGCGATGATGATGAGGGCGAAGACAGCGCCCGCCTGCCGCAGATCATGGCCAATGAACCCGCCGACAAACGCGATGTCGCCTCCGAGCAGCATTTCACCCAGCCCCCCGCCCGCTATACCGAGGCGACACTGGTCAAACGGATGGAGGAACTTGGCATCGGGCGGCCATCCACCTATGCCTCGATCGTCACCACAATTCAGGATCGCGACTATGTCCGCAAGGATAAGAACCGCCTGATCCCCGAAGACAAGGGGCGGCTGGTCACGGCCTTCCTGACCAATTTCTTCCGCAGATATGTGGAATATGACTTCACCGCCGATCTGGAAAACGAGCTTGATGAAATCTCGGCAGGTGAGCGGGATTATAAAGAGGTTCTGGCGCGGTTCTGGCGCGATTTTACCGCCGCCATTGCCGAAACCGCCGATCTGCGGATTGGCGAGGTTTTGACCAAGATCGACGATTTCCTGGCCCCGCACCTATACCCTGCGCGCGAAGACGGCACCGATCCGCGGATCTGCCCGACCTGCGGCGAAGGCCGCCTGAACCTTAAGACCGCCCGATCCGGCGGGGCCTTCATCGGCTGCAAGAATTACCCCGAATGCCGCTATACCCGGCCGATCTCGGGCACCAATGGCGAAGATGCCGGCGCACTTTCGGGCGAGGGCAAGCTTTTGGGGCAGGATGATGCGGGCATGGCCGTGTCGCTGCGCGCCGGGCGCTTTGGCCCCTATGTGCAGCGCGGCGAGGCCACCGAAGACATCCCCAAACCCGAACGCGCCAGCCTGCCCAAGGGCTGGGCACCCGATACCATCACGCTTGAACGCGCGTTGATGCTTTTGGCCCTGCCCCGCCCCATCGGCCCGCATCCCGAAGACGGCGAATTGGTTGAAGCCGGGATTGGCCGTTACGGCCCCTACGTCAAACATGGCCGCGTCTATGCCAATATTCCCGACCCCGATGAGGTGTTTGTGATCGGCATGAACCGCGCGGTTGAGGTGCTGGCGCAAAAACTTGCCGGGCGGCGTGGCGGTGCGGCAGCGCCCCCGCTTAAGGAATTGGGCGAACATCCCGACGGCGGCGTGATGCAGGTGCTGGCCGGACGCTACGGCCCCTATGTGAAATGGGGCAAGGTTTTCGCCACCCTTCCCAAGGGGATGGAACCCGAAGCCGTGACCTTTGAAGAAGCCGTGGCACTGGCCAATGAAAAGGCGGCCAAGGGCAAACCTGCGCGCAAGGCCAAACCAAAAGCCGCCGCCAAACCAAAAGCCGCCGCCAAACCCAAAGCGAAAGCCAAACCCAAGGCGAAGCCCAAGGCAAGACCCGCCGCAAAACCGGCTGCCAAAACCGCTGGCAAAACCGCTGGCAAAACCGCTGGCAAAACCGCCGCCAAAGCCTGATCGGACAAAACCTATGCCGCGCTGCGGCGATTGACTTTTCCCCGTTTGCCACTGCAAAACAGGCGGGATGAATTTGGGGGGAGCATACCCATGAAGAAAATTTACGGTTCTGCGGCCGAGGCGCTGGACGGGCTCTTGCATGATGGCATGCTGATCGCCGCTGGTGGCTTTGGCCTGTGCGGCATTCCCGAACTGCTGATCGCGGCGATCCGGGATGCGGGCACCAAAGATATCACGGTGGCATCGAACAACGCGGGCGTTGACGGCTTCGGGCTTGGCCAGTTGTTGGAAACCCGGCAGATCAGGAAGATGATTTCCTCCTACGTTGGTGAAAACGCCGAATTCATGCGCCAGTATCTGTCGGGTGAGCTGGAGCTGGAATTCACCCCGCAAGGCACCTTGGCCGAAAGAATGCGGGCGGCAGGCGCTGGCATCCCCGGCTTTTACACCAAAACCGGCGTCGGCACGGTGATTGCCGAGGGCAAAGAGGTCAAGACATTCGACGGTCAGGATTACATTCTGGAACGCGGGATTTTCGCCGATCTGTCCATCGTCAAGGCGTGGAAAGCGGATGAAACCGGCAATCTGGTCTTCCGCAAGACGGCGCGCAACTTCAACCCGCCCGCCGCCACCTGCGGGCGCGTCTGCGTGGTCGAAGTGGAAGAAATCGTGCCAACCGGCAGCCTTGACCCCGATATGATCCACCTGCCCGGCATCTATGTGCACCGCCTTATTCAGGGCGATCATGAAAAGCGCATCGAAAACCGCACAACCCGCAAAAGGGAGGCCTGAGCCATGTGGGACCGCAATCAAATGGCCGCCCGCGCCGCGCAAGAGCTGCAAGA
>JBATTI010000038.1:0-3447 GCA_049670445.1 Albidovulum sp.
TTGGGCTTTGCGCATGCGCCGGTGGCTGCGGCATGGGCTGCCGACACGCCCGCCAAGCAATTGGAGGAAGCGCTGCTGTTGCCTGAATTGCTGGAGGTGATGCAGCAGGAGGGTGCGACTTACGGCGCCGATCTGGGGGCAGAATATTTTCCCGACAATGCCGGCGCTGATTGGCAACAAGCGGTGGCAGCACTTTATGCGCCTTCGCGGTTGTTGCCGATTTTCGAGACGGCCTTTGAAGGTGATCTGGCCCGCACCACAGCCGATACCGACGCGATGCTGGCGTTCTTGACCTCACCTTTCGGTAAGAAAATCACCCGGCTGGAAATTTCTGCGCGCCGGGCGCTGCTTGACGATTCGGTGGATGCGGCTGCGCGGCAACGGCTGGACGAGATGCGCATCGAAGCGCCGCCGCGCTTGCGGCTGCTTGAGGATTTCGCCGAAGCTGGCCATCTTGTCGAGATGAATATCGCCAGCGCGCTTAATGCCAATGTCGCCTTCTTGCAGGGGCTTGCGGCCTCGGGGGCGACGGATGGGGCTTTGTCGGATGCGGAAATTCTTGACCATGTGTGGGGACAGGAAAACGAGGTGCGGGTTGGCGCCGAGGATTGGATGATGACATTCATGATTTTGGCCTACCAACCGCTGAGCGATGATGAGATAAGCGCCTATGCCGCTTTTTCGCGCAGCCCGGCGGGGGTGACGCTGAACCGCGCATTATTCGCGGGGTTCGATGCGATGTTCTTACAAACCTCAAAGGATATGGGGCAGGCGGTCGGGCGTTGGATACAAGGGACCAGCCTGTGACGGCCCTTACCGACGTCTGCTGGCAGGCCGGGCCTTGCTGAAGGCCGCGCAAAGGGCACCACAGATGTTGCGGCGACAGGTTTTCTATATTCCGGGGTATGACCCTTTTCCGCCGCGCCGCTACCGGGAGCTTTACCGGCGCGAGGCGGCATCGCAAGCGGTGATCTCGGGCCATCAGATCAATCTGGTGCCGAAGACCATCGAGGGCGGTTATGCCTGGGCGGTTGATGCGGTGATCGCCGCAAAACCCGTTCGGGCAGAATTTGAGGTATTGGTCTGGTCCGACATCGTGCGCGCCTCCATGAACCCCGGCATCGCGGCGACTTATCTGCAGCTGATCCGCACCGCTTGGGCCTATCTGGCGTCCGGCGCGCTTTTTCGGCTGATGCGGTTGCGCAAAGGCCCGATGATCGCCGCACTTTACCCGATCGCGATCTTGTTGCTTGAACTTTGCGTGGCGGTGGCTGCGGGCTGGGGCGTGGCCAGGGCCGCAGGTGTCGGAGCGGCTTTTGGGGTGGTGATCGCGGCCCTCGCGGTGTGGGGCGCTTTATGGCTGTTTCGCCGCGCCGACAGGCGGGTCTATGCGTGGTATCTGATGCATGACTACGCCTTCACGGCGGCAAATGGCGGGGCCTACCCGCCCGAGCTTGAGGCGCGGATGGCTGCATTCGGGCAGCGGATTGCCGCGGCCTTGGCCGAGGATTGGGACGAGGTTCTGGTGGTTGGCCATTCCTCGGGCGCGCATCTTGCAATCTCGGTTCTGGCTGATCTGGTCAAAGCGGGCAGGGTGCCTGCAACGGGGCCTGCACTTGGGTTCTTGTCGCTGGGCCAAGTGGTGCCGATGGTGTCGTTTTTGCCCGGCGCTGACCGACTTCGGGCTGATCTTGCGTTTTTGTCGAAGACCGATGCGCTGGTTTGGGTTGATGTTACTGCACCCGGCGATGGATGTGCCTTCGCCTTGTGCGATCCGGTCGCGGTTTCTGGCGTGGCGGGGCCGTCCAAACGCTGGCCGCTGGTGCTGTCTGCGGCCTTTTCTCAAACCTTGTCGCCGGAACGTTGGCGTGCCCTGCGCTGGCGGTTCTTTCGCCTGCATTTTCAGTATCTTTGCGCCTTTGACCGGCCCGGCGATTACGACTATTTTTCGATCACGGCGGGCGGGCAGACTCTGGCCGCGCGTTATGCCAGGCGCGCGCCTTCTAAAAGCCGGATAGAAACGCCCCTGAACCACTACGGAGCGCGCAGATGAGGCCGCCCAAACCCGCCGCACGCGCCGATAAAGTCTCGCTTTGGCGCTATATGCGGCTGTTTCGCGCAGATATCCTGTCGGCCCAGCCCGCGCGGCTTTATCGCGCCTGGATGGCCGAATTTCGCACGGTGTTCTTTCGCTCTTACCTTTGCAATGACCCGGCGTTGATCCGGCAGGTCTTGAAAGAGGAGCCGGATGATTTTCCAAAGTCCGAGCGGATAGGCGAGGGGCTGCGGCCCTTGCTGGGGCGCTCGGTTTTTGTGACCAATGGCGCGGAATGGCAGCGCCAGCGCCGCATCATCAACCCGGCCTTTGAAGGCGGGCGTTTGCGCCACAGTTTCGCGCCGATGCACAGTGCGGCCAAGGCGGCGGTGGCGCGGCTGGCTGCGCGCGCCGGGCAGGTGGCAGAGATAGAGGAAATCGCCAGCCATGCAGCGGCGGATGTGATCTTTCGCACCTTGTTTTCCTTACCGATTGAGGATGAGATTGCCGCCGCCGTCTTTCACGAATTTCAGCGGCATCAGCGGGGGCAACCCTTGCTTAACCTCGCGGCATTCATCCCGCTGCCGGGCTGGTTGCCACGCTTTCATGGGCGCAGCACCAAGCGCACCGCGGGGCGCATCCGGCGCCTGATTGCGGGGCTGACCGCCGCGCGCATGGCGGCGATCAAGGCAGGCAATGCGCCGCAAGATCTCGCGACCAAGATCATGACAACCCCTGATCCGGAAACCGGCACCACCTTTACGGCCGAGGAAATGACCGATCAGGTGGCGATCTTCTTTTTGGCCGGGCATGAAACCTCGGCCTCGGCTTTGGCCTGGGCGCTTTATCTTTTGGCGCTGTTCCCGGATATGCAAGACCGCGCCGCGCATGAGGCCGCTGAACTTCCGGAAGATCTAGCTATTTCAGATATTTCCGGGTTGTCGTTCATTGCCGATGTCTTTCGTGAAACCTTGCGGCTTTATCCGCCGGTCCCGATGATGGTGCGCGAAAGCCGCCGCCCGGTTGTGTTTCGCGGCCGTGATCTGGCGCCCGGTGCGCAGATTGTATTGTCGCCCTGGCATTTGCACCGGCACGAAAAGCTGTGGGACTGCCCCGATGATTTTGACCCTGACCGCTGGAAAACAGATGCGGGGCGCAGCTCGGCGCGCACGGCCTATTTGCCCTTTTCGGCGGGCCCAAGGGTTTGCCCCGGCGCTGGTTTCGCGATGCTGGAGGGGCCGCTGTTTCTGGCGATGTTCTTGCGGCAGTTCAGGTTTGAGATTGCCGCAGGCCCAAAGCCGGTTCCGGTTGCGCATCTGACCGTGCGGGCGCGCGATGGTATCCGGCTAAGTGTGCTTCCCCGGCTCTAGCAGCAGTTGCAGATCGCGCAGAACGAACAGGCGGATCGAGGT
>JBATTI010000039.1:0-3207 GCA_049670445.1 Albidovulum sp.
TTTTCGAAAAAAAACGACGCGCCTTGAATATCCGGCGCGGCGTTTTTGCGATTGTTTCTGGTCCAAGCTGTGGGCCGTTGGTTAGTTGCCCAAAGCGGCCTTAACCTGATCCATGACGGTTTGCACAAGCGCCGGGTTTGACTTGGCGGCGTCAACCGCAGACTTAAGCGTGGCCTTGATCGCGTCATCGACACCCGAGGCATCAATTGCGGCCCCAAGTTTGTCGGCGTCGAAAGAGGCTGGGTCAAAAAGATCCGCTGCGGCATCAACGGCTGAATTGGCCGCTTCTGTTGCCGAATTCACGGCATCGGTTGCGGCCTGAGCTGCGGCTGCGGCAGCCGCCTCGGCTTCTTCAGCGGCCTTGGCAACGGCTTCTTGCGCTTTCGCGGCGGCTGCTGCTGCTTCTTCTTCTGCGGCTTGGGCGGCGGCTTCGGCCTCTGCCGCGGCCTGGGCTGCTGCTTCTTCAGCTGCCTTGGTGGCGGCTTCCTCGGCCGCTTTGGCCTCTGCTTCAGCCAGAGCGGCAGCTTCTGCGGCCTTGGCTGCAGCTTCTTCTTCGGCGGCTTTTTGGGCCATTGCGGCAGCTTCAGCCATCTGTTGCTGATTGCTGTAGTACCAATAACCGCCACCTGCGAGAGCGGCTATGATAAGCGCTATAATTACATTTTTATTCATTTCTGCATCCTTCCCGAATGAGCGCGCCCGGCCTCGTTTCCGGTTTCGGGCGCTTTGCGCGGCCCGATATGGCAGAAACTACCATAATTGCAAACAGAAATGCTATTCCTCCATGCCACCGAATGCGGGTTGAAGTGCCCGCCGCGCGCGTCTATTTTAACGCGCAAGTAACCTGGCAACCACAGAAGGAACGCCACCATAGCCCGCAGACCGCATAACGCCCCGCCGCAACGCGATACGGGGCCACGGATCAATGATAGAATCCGTTCCAATGAAATCCGGCTAATTGGTGCGGATGGAGAGAATGTAGGCGTTGTAACGCCAGCACATGGCATGCAACTGGCTGAAGAGGTCGGATTGGATCTGGTCGAAATATCGCCCAACGCCGAGCCGCCAGTTTGCAAGATCATGGATTTCGGCAAGTATAAATACGAGACCCAAAAGCGTGAAGCTGAAGCCCGTAAGAAACAGCACATCATCGAGATCAAGGAAATCAAGTTCCGTCCCGGCACTGATATCCATGACTACGAAGTCAAAATGCGCTCGGTCATGAAGTTTCTTGAGGAAGGCGACAAGGTCAAGATCACCCTGCGTTTCCGCGGCCGCGAAATGGCCCACCAGCAACTGGGGTTGGAGCTTTTGAACCGGGTATCCGCAGATGTGGGTGACGCGGGCAAGATTGAGCAGATGCCCAAGCTTGAAGGCCGCCAGATGGTGATGATGATCGGCCCCAAATAGGCGCGATCTGTGCAAGATTGGCCCTCCCGAACGGGGGGGCCTTTTTATTTTCAGGCTTTGCGAAAGGCGCCTTCATGCTGTCCTATCAGCACAGTTACCATGCCGGAAACCTTGCCGATGTGCACAAACACGCGCTTCTTGCCTCTGCCCTCGACTATATGGGGCAAAAGGACAAGCCGCTTACCTATCTTGAAACACATGCCGGGCGTGGGCTTTACGCGCTTGACGCCTCTGAGGCGCTGAAGACGGGTGAAGCCGCAGCCGGCGTGGAACGTGTCTTGGCCGAAAACTGGTTCAAAGACGATCACCCCTATGCCCGCGTTTTGGCACAAGTGCATCAGCGTTACGGCCCGCACGCCTATCCCGGTTCGCCGCTTGTAGCCGCATTACTGATGCGCCCCGGTGACCGCGCCCAACTGGCCGAGCTTCACCCCCAAGAATTTGCCGCCCTGACCGAAGCGATGCTGCCCTTTGATGCGCATTGCCGTCAGATGGACGGAACCGACATGGCTTTGGCACTGACCCCGCCCACCCCTCGACGGGGGCTTATGCTGATCGACCCAAGCTATGAGATCAAGGCAGATTACGCCGCCCTGCCGCGATTGATCGCATTGGTGAACCGCAAATGGAACGTCGGCACGATCATGCTGTGGTATCCGATCCTTGCCGATCACCGCCACCGGGTGATGCTGTCCGAGCTTGAGGCCACAAATTTCCCCAAAGCTCTGCGCCACGAAGTGCGATTCGCCCCGGCACGCGACGGGCATGGCATGATCGGATCGGGCCTGTTTGTGGTCAACGCGCCCTATGGGCTTGATAAAGATGCCGCAAAAATCGGGAAGATATTCGCACGCCTGTGAACGCTGCGGCGGGTTTGGGCAAAGCGCGCAAAGGTGGGCGGGCCAGCATCCGGCCAGCACAAACTTTACGTCAGTGCCTGGCCTTCAGCCCACAGCCCCCCAAATTTCGCTTTCCAGCCGGGCTGACCCCATCTAGTTCGCCGCTTGGCGCAAAAGATCGGTGATACGCCTGACACTTGCGCGGCGATTGGCCCGTTCATCTTCAAGCGTCGGCACCTTCAGGAATTCTTCGCCATAGCCTTGCACCACAAGATTCTCGGGCGGCACATCAAAATACTCGGTCAATGCCAGCGCCACGGATTCCGCCCTGCGGTCTGACAGCGCAAGGTTATATGCAGCACTGCCTACCGCATCAGTATGACCTTCGATCAAGAACACCTCTTGCTGGCTTTCGTCTACATAGGATTGGATCAGCCTGCCCAACCGCGACAAGGCGCGGGCCTGATCGGGACGGATAGCGGCAGAGCCGGTTTCAAAGGTAATCGCATCAAGGTCGATCACCGGCACCAGATCCCGCACCTGCGAAATGCCCCGGACCTGCGCAAGGCTGAAGCGCCGGTCGATTGCGGTTTGCTCGGCCAAAGCCGCGCGCAACTCGGTCTCGGTTGCATCGGCGCGCAGTTCAAGCCGGGGTTGGGGCTTTGGCAATCGTGATATGTCCACGGGAGCATATGCAACAGTGTCATCGATCAGCAGCGTCTCAACCCCATCTTCGGCCACATAAACCCGGCGCAAGACGCGCTGTTCCGCATCGCGGATCGTCACAATCTTGCTGCCATCCTCACGCGCGACAGTGGTACGGGTTGAACCGTCGTTGAAAGTCTCTGTGCGGATTTTTGATCCGGGCTGGCGCAGCAGTGCATCGTCATCCTTCAACAGGGTGTAATTGCCGTCACGGCTTACCACGACCCGGTCGCCGGAGTTCAGCTCAACCTTG
>JBATTI010000040.1:0-2369 GCA_049670445.1 Albidovulum sp.
GTCTCGTTCATCCTTGTCATCGGTGGGGGGCACGTTCATAGCGACGGTCCTATGGTTGGCCGATCGTTTCCGGCCTCTGTTTGCTGAATGCTGAATCGTGTGTAGCAGCGGCTAGCATAGCGCTAGCACGGGCCACCAATAGCAAAACAGCCCCGTGAGAGGGGCCGCTTAAGTGCTTTTGTAGCAGGGATTTTTGGCTCCGGCGGTAGGGATCGAACCTACGACCAATTGATTAACAGTCAACTGCTCTACCGCTGAGCTACGCCGGAACACCGGGGCGATATAGCAAGCGCGATCCGGGGCGTCCAGTGGCTTTATCGAGAATTTGGCAAATGCTTCATCTTGCGCGAAAGGCCGTTGTGAAGGCGATGTCTGCGGTGGGTTCGGCCTGGCCGTTTTGCGCCAGTTCAATGAGATGGGCAAAGACATTGCGCGCGGCGGCCGGGTGAAGGGCGGGCGGGGTGTCGTGGTAGATGATCCTGGCAAGATCGCGCGCGGTTGCAGGACCCGGCCCCAAAGCGGCAAGGACGGCGGCTTTCCTTGCCATCCGGTGAGTGATCAGCGCGCCTATACGCGTGGCGGGGTCGTCGATCACCGCGCCATGGCCGGCAAACAGCTTGGCGGGCTTTTGGTCTGCCAGCCGCTGCAACGCCTTCATATAAGCGGCCATATCGCCGTCGGGCGGTGAGATGACGGAACTTGACCAGCCCATGACATGATCGCCAGAAAAGATCACATCGCCCCAGCGAAAGCACAGGTGATTGCCAAAATGGCCGGGCGTGTGCAGGGCCGAAATCTGCGCGCTTCCCACCGTTAGCGTCGCGCCGTCGGGCAAGCACTGGTCGGGCGCAAAGCCGGTGTCAACGCCTTCGCCCTCAAGGCTTGGGTCGCGCTGGCCCAAGGCCTGCATCGCGGCGCTGCGGCCGGCCTGGGCGGTGCCAAAGGCCAGCACCGGCGCATCTGTCGCCGCCGCCATCTTGCGCGCAAGGCCGGAATGGTCGCGGTGGGCATGGGTGACCAGAATATGGCTGATCCGCTCATCCGGGCCGAGGGCGTTCAAAACCGCCGCCAGATGGGCGTCATCGTCCGGCCCCGGATCAATCAGCGCCACCTGACCGCGGCCCAAAAGATAGGTGTTGGTGCCATGATGGGTCATTGGCGAAGGGTTGGGGGCAAGCACGCGGCGCAGATCTTGCCCAAGCCAGTCACAGATTCCGTAGTTTGGTGCGGATTTTTGGTCGTCTTGCACGTGATGCTTCCTTCTGCCGCCGCGCCCCGGTAAGTTGGCGCCATGGTCTTTGCCTGGCTCAAACGCTTCACGCCCCATGGCCTTTACGGCAGAGCGGCGCTTATCCTGATCGTGCCTATTGTCACGATTCAGCTGGTGGTGTCGATTGTCTTCATTGAACGGTTCTTCAATGGTGTGACCGTGCAGATGGCGCGCTCTATCGTGCTTGAGGTGCGCCATATTGATGCGGCGATTCGGGCCGCACCCGATGCGGCCAGCGGATTCCGACAGGCCAATGTTCTGGCCGCACCGCTGGAATTCTGGGTTCACCGCGCGGTGCCGTCCGGCGATGCTGCGGGGCCTTTGGCATCCAGCGAAGACCTGCGTCTGTTTTACGATCTGTCGGGCAAGGTGGTGGTGCGGGTCTTGCAACGGGATCTGCGGGATTTGCAGCAGGTCGATCTGTCGGATTCGCGGCGCGTCAAGCTTTTGATGAACAATCCCAAGGGCGTTTACGAGCTGTCGTTTGACCGCAACCGCATTTCGGCGCGCAATCCGCATCAGCTGCTGGTCTATATGCTGGCGACCGGGCTTTTGATGACGGTGGTGGCGTTCTTGTTCTTGCGCAACCAGCTTCGCCCGATACGCAAACTGGCCCTTGCGGCAGAGGCTTTTGGCAAGGGCAGGGCGATGCCCTACCGTTTGGCGGGGGCGACCGAGGTGCGCGCGGCGGGGGCGGCGTTCTTGGATATGCGCGCCCGGATCGAGCGTCAGATCGAACAGCGCACATTGCTTTTATCGGGCGTCAGCCATGATCTGCGCACGCCGCTTACCCGGTTGAAGCTGGGGCTGGCGATGCTGGCTGAGGGCGAAGAGGTTGAGGCGCTGGAACGTGATGTAGATGATATGCGCCGGATGCTTGATGGCTTCTTGGCCTTCGCGCGCAATGACGCGCAAGACGAATTACCAGTGCAGGTCGATCCGTCGGAGGTGTTGCGCCAGGCGGTTGAGGATGCGCGCCGGGGCGGCGCTGACGTGACGCTTGTGGGGGTTGAGGGCGAAGGGCGGGCAGAGCTGCGCGTTGGTGCGGTGCGCCGCGCGCTTGATAATCTGATCAGCAATGCGATCAACTATGGAAACC
>JBATTI010000041.1:0-4045 GCA_049670445.1 Albidovulum sp.
CCGATGGGGGATGCCCGCGCGGCCTGATCAGCCGCTCTTGCGTTCGGATTTGGGCAAGAATAACGCCGCCGCAAACATAAGGCCGGAGGATATTGCCAGACCGGCGAACTGCAGGTCGAATCCAAGCCCCGCGCGTTGCAGATAGGCAAACAGCGGCACGGCCGCAGACCCTATGCCCAAAGACAAGGCATATTCCACCGACACCGCGCGCGACCGCACAGCCGCATCAAGGTAATGTCCGACCATCCATGTGGTAATCGGAATGCCCGCGAAAATCACGGTGACGACAAGCAGCGCCAAGACAAAGGCAGCCCAGCCTGTCGCTTGGGTAAGGGCCAGCAAAAGCACGGCCTCCGCGGCCAGCAGGCACAGATAAACCGGGCGCGCGCCGATCCGGTCCAAAAGCTCTCCGATGGGCAATTGGGCAAAGGCGGCGATACCGAAGATAACCCCGGCAGACGTGCCCACCCATGCCAGATCGACCGTTTCACCGGCAAGCCTGTCGCCAAGAAACTTTGGCAGCGAAATTGTCACCATATTGAACACCATCCCGCCAAGAACCGCCGCGATACAGATCACCAAGAAAACCGTCCACTGGGTTCGGCGGCCATGCGGGGCGGCAAGTGGGCCGTCAGCCTGGCTGTCTGACCTGCCAAGGGGGCGGCTTTTCTTGCTGCGGTAATACAAGACACCGCCAAGGGCGACTGAAATGACGCCGGGGCAAGCAAACGCGCTTTGCCAGCCGAAAAACTGCGCCAGAACCCCGGTCGTGACCGCCGCCCCCGCCAGCCCCATATTGCCAAACACACCGTTGATGGCCAATGCCCGGCCCGACCGCAGCCCGGCCTGTGTCACATGGGCAAGACCGACCGGATGGTAAATCGCGGCGAAAAGACCCAGTGATGCAAGCCCGATCGTCATCGCCATCGGCCCTGTCGCCAAAGACACCCAGATGCTTGACGCCCCGCATCCGGCAAAGAACACCGCAATCAATGTCAGCCGATCCATCCTGTCGCCAAGCCAGCCCGCTGGCAGCGTCCCAAGCCCGAACATGATGTAAAGCGGCGCACCAAGCACAAGCACATCGGCAAATTCCATGCCCCATGCGGGGGCGATGGCAAGGGCGGCCGTTGGAAAGATCAACAAGAAGAAATGGTCAAAGAAATGCGCCACATTGATGAACTGAAGAGCTTCGTTGCGTGACATCTGATCTTCCCGGTTTGGACTCCGCCCTTGAACGTTCGCAGGAAATTACCTTACTGTCTGTCGATATAATGACAAATATTACGCCCAAAATGCCAAATCCGGCCAGCCGCGCAATCCTGGGCCTGACGCGGGTGATGATGGCCCTGGACAAACTGTCGGCCGGGCAAACGCCGGGGCAGTTCATAGCCCAAAACCGAAGGCCGATTGCATAGGCGTCAGGAATTAACCGACCCGCGCGCCCTTGACCCAGACGCCCTGAACCGAGGCGGCGTTGCCCAGCCGTCTGACCCGAATAAGATCGGCGCGTGCGCCCGGTTCGGCCCGGCCGCGATCGTCAAGCCCCACGGCTTTGGCCGGGGCTGCGGTCACCGTGTGGATACCGCGCGCAACATCGCCCCAAAGATCGCCCAAAAACAGCGCAGACGACAGCAGCGCCGAAGGAACGTAATCGGATGAGACGATATCAAGCAGGTTCGCATCGGCCAGAACATGTGCCGCAACATTGCCCGAATGCGACCCGCCGCGCACAAGGTTCGGCGCACCCATCATGACGGCGATACCGTGTTTGTGGCAGGCCCGCGCCGCTTCTTGGGTGGTTGGAAATTCGGCGAATTGCACACCATGCGCGGCGGATTGGGCCACCTGCCCATGCGTTGTATCATCATGCGAGGCCAGAACCGCCCCGTAGCGGCGCGCCGCTGCCACCGCCGCCGCTTCATGCCCGGCCCCAACCCGTTCCTTGATCGCGATCTTGCTTGCCACATGGGTTTGAAATTCGGCCTCGGACAGGCCCTGCTTGCCGCAAACATAGTCACGCAGTTTCGAGATGTCGCGAAACTGGCGTTCGCCCGGCGTATGATCCATCAAGCTGACGATGCCGATGCGGTCATCGGCCCCGAATTTGTCCAGCTCTTCGATCAGGGTTTCCGAACAGACCTCGGCGCGCAGATGCAAGAAATGGCTGATGCGCAAAGCGCCCTTGCCGCGCATGTCAAGAAGCTCATCGGCAAGCTGGCGCGCATATTCGCCGTAGCGCAGCTTTTCATCCGACAAGATCGACCCAACCCGCAACGCGTCATAAACCGTGGTAATGCCAACCGAACAAAGCTCGGCGTCATGGGCAAGGATGGCGGCGGGATGCGGCCAGCTGACGGCGGGGCGCGGTTCAATATGACGTTCAAGGTTGTCTGTGTGCAGTTCAATCAGCCCCGGCATCACCAGATCACCACTGCAGTCAATCGCGCCCTTCGCGGCGGTCCTGCCCTCGGATATATCGGCGATCAACCCGTCACGCATCACCAGTGATCCGGCAATAACTGCCTGTGGCAAGACGATGGTGGCATTGGCAAGGATGGTTTCGGTCACGTCCGGTCTCCGCAATGGCTGGTCACGGGGCTGTTTCGCAGGCAATTGTCACATGGTCGTGACAAACCCATGCGATGGCCGCTTTATGAAAGATATGAAACGCTACGCGATATTCTACGCCCCGCCCGAGGGCGGATTTTCCAAGGCCGCCGCCTCCTGGCTTGGCTGGGATGCTGCTTGCGGCATCGCGGTCCCGCAGCCGAATGTCGCAGGCCTCGATCACGCCGCACTGACGGCAGAGCCGCGAAAATACGGATTTCACGGCACGCTGAAGCCACCCTTCCGTCTGGCAAGGGGCGCATCGCCCGCGGCACTTTCCAACGCCGTTGCAGCCCTTGCCGCAAGCCAGGCGCCGGTTATGGCGGGCGCGCTTGATCTGCGCCGCCTCGGCGGCTTTCTCGCACTTGTCCCCGATGAACCCACCGATGGCATCGCGGCCCTTGCGGCAAAGGTCGTCGAAACCCTCGATCCTTTGCGCGCGCCGATAACAGACGCCGAAATCGCCCGCCGCAGGCCCGAACGCCTGACCCTGCGGCAACGCGCCTTGCTGGATCGCTACGGTTATCCCTTCGTGATGGAGGAATTCCGTTTTCATCTGACCCTGACCGGCCGGCTTGAGGGTAATTTCCCGGCGATCACCAAGGCGGCAGAGGCGTGGTTCAAACCTCATATCGGCGGCCCGTTCCAGATCGCGGATATCTGTCTGTTCGGTGAGGATGAGGCAGGCATGTTCCATCTTCTGGCGCGTCATGCGCTGATGGGCTGAAGGGCGGCAATCAGCCGCGCGATGCCCACTTCGGGCGTGTCATCATTTGAAATCACCTGCGCATTCAGCCCCTCGGGCAAGCTTTGGGCGGCGCGGTCTAGGCGGCGTGCGATATCATCCGCACTTTCGCGACCCCGCGCGGCAAGCCGGGCGGCCAAGACCCTGGGCGGGACGGTAATCGCGATCACCCGAAGGGTCGGGAAACGCGCCGCCGTATCCAGCAAGGCCTTGCGCGACCCGTTAAAGACAACCGTGCGGCCTTGCCCGATGGCGGCCAGTTCGGCGTGGCGGATACCGTAGTTCAACCCATGCGCCGGCCAGTGCAGCGCAAAGGCATCCGCCGCGCGAAGGGCCGCAAACCCCGCCGCGCTGACGCTTTCAAAAGGCTCTGTCTCGGCGGAAGGCGGGCGCGAAATCGTGCGCCGCGCCCAGTGAATATCGGGCAGCAACCGAACAAGTCCGCTCAGCAACGTATCCTTGCCAGAGCCGGACGGCCCGACGATTGCCACAAGCTTTCCGCGCGCGCCACGCATCTTATGCCACCCTCGGCGGCGTAAAGCCGGTGACATCCACTTCGCGGTCACAAAGCCGCGCCCGCGCCGCATCATCATGAAAAATCCCGATGATTGCCGCGCCGCGCGATTTCGCCTGTTCTATCAGGCCCAGAACCACCTCGCGGTTTCTTGCATCAAGCGACGCGGTGGGTTC
>JBATTI010000042.1:0-5140 GCA_049670445.1 Albidovulum sp.
CGCAGATGGAATGTGTAGGTTAGCTTGTCATCCGAAAGATCATAGCCGGTGGCGACACCGGGTATAAGCGCGCCAATCTGGTCTTCGTTCATCAGCCCTTCAAACAGAGAGCGCATGACGCCCGAGCCTTCAACATCGGTGTTGATCTGGGGGTCCATCGACTTGATCGCATCAAGAAGCCAGTAGGTGTATTCCTGGTTTTCAGCCAGCGTATCACCGGGCTGGACAATGGCGGCAGTGACCGGAAGGGCCAGGCCGACGCTGAGAATAGTGGAAAGGAGCAACTTGTTCATGACGTTCAATCCTCCTGCAATTGTATTATGATTGTCGGAATGCGCTTTTGGCGCGTCCTGAGCAAAGCCTAATACGCTGGCCAAAGAGTGCAAGGAAAACGCATCGCAAAGCAGCAATGACTTGACGTCAAGCGGGCGGCGCCGGACCGGGGGCCAGAACGCCCGATCCAGGCAGATTACAAAATCTGGCTCAGAAACTCTTTTGTACGTGGGTCTTTGGCGTTCTTGAAGAATGTCTCTGGGGGCCCGTGTTCCACGATAACACCGCGGTCGGTGAAATAGATATGATCGGCGACTTCGCGCGCAAAGGCCATCTCATGGGTCACGAGAATGCAGGTCATGCCATCTTCGGCAAGATCCTTGATGGTTTGCAAAACCTCGCCGACGGTTTCGGGATCAAGCGCTGCAGTGACTTCGTCGAACAAGATCACATCCGGGTTCATCGCAAGTGAGCGTGCAATCGCCACGCGCTGTTGCTGACCGCCAGACAATTCGCCGGGATAGGCATTTTCCTTACCGTCGAGCCGCACGCGTTTCAGCAGCGCCCGCGCCTTGGCTTCGACCTCTGCCTTGTCTTGTTTCAAGACCCGAACCGGGGCCATCATAACGTTTTGCAGCGCGGTCTTATGCGGAAAAAGGTTGTATTGCTGAAATACCATCCCGACTTTCTTGCGCAGTTCCAGCTTGTCAAGCTTGGGGTCGTTGACCTCTTGCCCCTCAACCAGAATTGATCCTTGCTGGATATCGTTCAACGCATTGACGCAGCGGATCAGGGTCGATTTCCCGGACCCTGACGGGCCGATAATGCAGATCACATCGCCCTTCATCACATCGAGCGACACGCCGTTCAGAACCTTCAAAGTGCCAAAGGATTTATGCACGTCCTTGATGGAGACCATTGGGTCAGCGGGGGTCCAGCTCATGTTTTATCCTCAGTTGATGACGACGAATTTCTGTTCCAGCCACACAGTGAACCGCGCGATCGGATAGCAATAGGCGAAGAACAGCAACAGCACGAAGCCATAGAACGGCGCCAGCAATTCAGGTCGCCCACCCTCGGCCGCAAGGGCCTGACCGGTCAGTGTCATCACCTCGGACACACCAACAATGGAGGCCAGCACCGTGGCCATGGTCAGGATCGAATAAAGGTTCATCCACGGGGGCAGCATCCGCTTGACGCATTGCGGCAAGATGATCAGCCACAGGGTCTGCTGGCGCGTATAGGCAAGGCTTTCGGCGGCCTCCCACTGTCCGCTGGGCAGGGATTTGACCGCGCCGCGCACAATCTCTGACACATTGGCCATGACCGGCAGCGACAGCCCCAAGATCGCCTTGAACCAGTCGGGCAGCGGGACCGTGTGGCCCAGTATTTTCACCTCAAACGGCAAAAGAAACATAGCGAAAAACAGCAACACCAGCCATGGCGCGTTGCGAAAGAACTGGGTCACAAACCACGACCCGCCCCGTGTCACGCGAAACAGGGATATCTGCCCAAGCCCCAACAAGGCACCGACCGCCGTGCCAAGCGCCATGGCGCTGACCGAAATCACAAGGTTGAAGATAAAGCCCTTCAAAAGCAGTGGCATCCAGTTCAGCAAAACCGCAAAGGGCGTCAGGATCGGCACCCCGGCTTGCGCGAAAGCAAGTGAGGGCCCGATGATCCCAAGTGCCAGCATCACCACGATATGCCGGGACTTGAGGCCGATGAAAGGCTCTGGCTTGCGCGGCGTTACAGGCAGCATGACAGGAAGATCAGTTTTATAGGTCATCAGCCAAACCCCGGAATTTTCATCGAACGTTCCCAACGGTTCATGCCGCCGACAAGCACCCCGACAAGAGCGAAATAGGCCAGCAACAAGAAGATCATCATCTCGGTGACATTCACATTGTCCGACCAGATCTGATTGGCCTCATACAACATTTCCGGCACGGCAATCGCGTAGGCCAGTGTCGTGGTTTTCACCAGATTGACCAGATTGTTGTTCAGCGCGGGGATCACCACCCGTATTGCCAGCGGCATGGTAATGTCGCGGTAGATCTGCAATTTGGAAAAGCTCAGGGCTTCGGCGGCCTCGACCGTGGATTTTGGCACGGCCTCAATCCCTGACCGAAAGATTTCAACGTTGAAGGCACCGGCGAAGAACGACAGCGATATGGCGGCCCAGGCGAAACTGCCCAATAACGGCGACTGGCCGCCCCAATCGTTTTCGACCTTGGGCAGCACGGTGCCGATAGCGAAATAGAAGAAATAAAGCTGTACCAGCGGCGGGGTGTTGCGGAACAACTGGATATATCCGTTCACGATGCGGCGGGTCCATTTGAAACGTGATCCCTGCAACCAGGCCCCGATCACCCCAATGATCACCGAGAAGAACAGGCAAACCAGGGACAGCCAGACCGTTGTGAAAAAGCCGTTTATCATGCGGCTGCGGTCGTATGCGTCATAGAGGAAGGGCAGGTTAATGCCGGTTTCATCGTAAAGAACGCGAAACCAGTCAAATATGAAATCCATGCCTGCCGCCCCCCGGAGAATTGCGCGCGAGGCGGGGCATGAAACCCCGCCTCGCGTGGTCTTACTTGTATTTGTCGTGCATCGCTGCAGCAAAAGGTGTGTTGGCCACACCGAATTTTGTCTCAAGCTCCAGGATGCGGCCGGACTTGTGCCAGCCGATGATCATTTCGCTCATCATGGCTGCAAAGTTGTCTTCACCCAAACCGACGGCCAATCCCCACGGCGCATCGTCAATCGTCGCCAGCGGCATTTCATAATCGGCCCATTCCGGATCATTGGTTTTGGCCACGATTGCGCTGTCGTCATAGACGAACGCAGCGCAATTGCCCGCCTTCAGCGCCGCATAAGCCTCGGCTGTACCTTTAAACGCTACAATCTCAGCGCCAAAGTTCTGCGATGTGGCTTTGTTGTAAAAAGCACCCTGAATGCCGCAAACCGGCTTGCCGCGCAGATCTTCCCATTCCTTCAGGCCAAGGCTTTTGAGGGCCAGAATGTTGGTGCCCGAGGAATAGTAGTTCGGATCAACGATGTTCACCACTTTGCGACGTTCTTCATTGTCAGTCATGGTTGCGATCATCAGGTCAATCTTGCCTTGCTCCAGAAACTGCATCCGGTTGGAGCTGACGACAGGCACAAATTCGATCCCCACGCCAAGCTTGTCGGCCACGTCCTTGGCCAGCTCCGGCTCGATCCCGATGATGGCGCCTGAAGAATCCAGAAAGCCGTAGGGCTTGTAGTCGGCCTTGACGCCAACAATCAGGGTGCCGCGTTCTTTGATGGTGTCCAGAACGTCGGCGGTGGCGGCCGTCAGGCCAAGTGTGGAGGCGACAAGTGCTGCGGCAAGTGTTTTAATGGTTTTGAGTGTCATATTTTGCTCCCGAGTGGTTGGATTGTTGGTCGCGTTTTAGTCTTTCGTTCCCCTACCTTCGTGCACCTTCCGTCAACAGGATTTGGCAGAATGGAGGATTGCAAACAGGGACGAAGAGCGATTGCACAAGTCATCCTGAGTCAGTTGAGTTTGGGACAAACCGCGGCGACGTGCAACCCCGGCCAATCGCCACCTGTGCAACCATTGGCGCATTGTTGACCGACATCATCCGGCGCACAACGCCTTAGGCTAGCGCGGCAGATGCGCTTAGCCAGGCGATCAGCGCCTCTAACGCCGGGCTCTTTTCTTGGGCGAGGGGCCAGACAAGGTAATAGGCCCCATCGATCGGAATGCTTTCACCACTTGCACCAACAAGCCGCCCGGCCGCGATTTCACTTTTGCATATGAATTCGGGCAGCAAGGCGACACCAACGCCTGCGGCGGCGGCATCGGCCATACTGGCGAATTGATCGAAAAGCAGGCCGCGCAATTGCTCGACGTGATAGCCGTGGTGCAAGAACCACTGTTCCCACGCGCCCGGTCGACTGTCGAGATGTAGCAGCGGCCTGGTCATAAGATCCTCGGGTGACATTGGCAGAGACGCCGCAAAGCCCGGGGCGCAAACCGGCATCACCTGTTCGCGCGCCAGTTCAAGATAGCCCACCGCGTTCCAATCGCGGCGGCCAAAATGGATGGCTGCATCAAACCTGTCTCCCTCAAAGTCGAAGGGCGATATCCGCGTGCTTTGGTTGACCAAAATATCCGGATGCGCGCGCATGAAAGCAAAAAGCTGCGGCCCCAGCCAATACTTTCCAAAGGCCGGAAGGACCGCGAGGTTGAGGCTGTTGCGCGACCCGCCGGCCTTGACCCGCAGGCTTGCCCGCGCCAGATCCTGAAGGATCCGCCGCACCGCCTGCGCATAGACAACCCCTGCCGGTGAAAGCTCTAACCCCTTGCCAGAACGGTAAAAAAGCGCCACGCCAAGTTGCTGTTCCAATACCTTCAATTGACGACTAACAGCAGAATGCGTCAGCGACAGTTCCACAGAGGCGGCCATGGCGGTGCCAAGCCGGTCCACCGCTTCGAGGGCGACAAGGGAACTTACCGAAGGCAAAAACCGGCGCGGAGCAATCATGTGAGTTTTTCTCCAATCATTGCGATTTACTTTCAATATACGTGGGCCGGGCTTGCCGATAGATTTATCTTAATCGCAATGCGTCGTGGCCTTCGCGCCAATGAAACAAAAGCAGTCTTATCACAGATGCGTCTTATTGGCTGACCGATGGTAGATGCCCTGCAACCCAACCTTTGGGCAGATACTTGCGCCGAAGTCGTTTCCACGACCCCGTTTGGCGCTGACAGGCATGTTGATCTTGCCGTGATAGGCGGCGGTTTTACCGGCACTGCTGCGGCACTCGAGGCCCGACGCCTTGGTGCCAGCGTCGCCGTTCTTGAGGCGCACACAAT
>JBATTI010000043.1:0-3121 GCA_049670445.1 Albidovulum sp.
CCCGCAGTATCCAGCATATAGACGTCATAGCCGCCCAAAGTGGCCTGCTGCCGGGCGCGTTTGGCGATCTGAACCGCGGTTTCGCCCTTGACGATCGGCAAGGTATCAACGCCGATCTGCACGCCCAATATCTGCAGCTGCTCCATCGCGGCGGGGCGGTTGGTGTCCAAAGACGCCATCAACACCCGCTTGCCGTTCTTTTCGGTCAGGCGTTTGGCCAGTTTTGCCGTGGTCGTGGTTTTCCCCGAACCCTGAAGGCCGACCATCAGGATTGGCGCTGGCGGGTTGTCGATTTTCAGCGCTTCGGCCGCATCGTCACCGGCCAGCACCTTGATCAATTCGTCATGGACGATCTTGACGACCTGCTGGCCCGGCGTGACCGATTTTGTCACCGCCTGACCCGAGGCTTTCGCCTCAACCGCCTTGATGAAATCGCGCGCCACGGCCAATGATACGTCGGCCTCAAGCAGGGCCACGCGCACTTCGCGCAAGGCGGTGGCGACATCTGCCTCCGACAAGGCACCCTGTTTGGTCAGCCGGTCAAAGACACCGCCAAGGCGTTCTGATAGATTCTCGAACATCTCGCGGCCCTCCTTGGCCCATCCACTTCACGCACCTTAAGATAGGCAAGATGCGCCCAAACGCCAATCGCGCCAGTGGGCGCAACGCGCTGACTGACGGCGATCCCCGAAAAGGCCGGGGACCGGAAGCATGACGACTTCCGGGAATTCAAGGCGGGCGATAGGGGATATGGGCGGAGGAGTCAAGGACGTGGCCGGGGCGGGGGGTGTCCAGGTTTGAATTTCCGCCCGGCGGACACAGCGGCTGTTGGCAGTTGGCCCGACTGCAAGATAGACTGGTTCTGTTCCGCAATGGAAGGATAGCGCGACTGTGCAGCTTGGTCGGATCATCATCTACACTAAAAGGCTCGAAGCGGTTGCAGACTTCTATTGCAAGCATTTTGGCTTTGAGAAGTTGCACCTTGAAGGTGACCGGATCGTGGAACTGGTCGCGCAAGGGGGCGGGGCCAATATACTGTTGCACCCCATGTCGGCAGGAAGAAAAGAAGGTCAGACGCTCGTCAAACTTGTGTTCGACGTTGAAGATGTCGAGAGGTTTTGCCGAAACGCCGAAGGTCAAGGATTGAAATTCGGCGCCATTCATCGGGCAGACGGCTACTGCTTTGCCAACGCAAAAGACCCTGCCGGGAACTCTGTTTCGGTTTCAAGTCGTGCCTTCACCGCGCGGTAGGTAAGGGCTTAAAGCGGAAATCCAATTTGTGACAAGACGCTGGGCGGGCGAAAGGGGATATGGGCGGCGGGGTCAAGGATGTGGCCGGGGCGGGTGGTGTCCAGGTCTGACATTCCGCCCGGCGGACAATCCTGCCGTTGGTAATTTATTTCACGCTGGTGCCCGCAGCATGGGAAACAATGGCGGTGCTCCATCTGTTTCGATCACGCCGATCTGCTCGAACCCGAAGCGCGTGTAAAGCGATAGGTTTGCCGGGTTCGTTGACTCCAGATAGGCAGGTTTTTGGTCCGCGTCACAGTGTTCCAGCGACGTCTGCAGCAGGGATGCACCCAGCCCCTTGCCCTGGCACGAAGGATCAACAGCGATAAATGCGAGGTGCCAGCAGGGATCACTTGGGTGAAACCTGTCCATCTGTTCGAAGGTGGCAAAGAGCGCGCTGTGTTTTTCCGGGGCAACTGTTTCCTCGAAGCATGCCAGCAGGCTATCCTCCTCCGGATACACGTTGGGCGGAAGCCACAGGACACCGGCGGTGCAATCGTCGTTTCGATACGCGGCTCCATTGTCGAATGCACGTCCACCGTAAAAATTCATCACGCGCGGAAAGTGCTTCAGAAACGCATCTGGCTTCGGGTAGAGCCAGCGCATGAACGGATCCGCTGAAAAGCCCAGTGTCAAACCGCTGAGTACTTCATTCTGCGCAGACCGATCGGCAACTTTGAACATTGGTTTTCTCGCTGGATAAATCGAGGCGCGTTTTTACGAAGCATTCAGAGGTTATCACAAAGCAACGCTTATGTCTGCTCTGGGCTCAAAGCGGACATTCGATTTGTGACAGGACGCGGGCGGGCGAAAGGGGATATGGGCGGCGGAGTCAAGGATGTGGCCGGGGCGGGTGGTGCCCATGTCTGACATTCCGCCCGGCGGGACGAAGCCCCATTTCGCTGCGGCTGCGAAAATCTCGGCTTTCGGCTCGGCAGCAATTGACTGTTGCCACCCTTGTCAGCAAGCTATTCAGGCGCGGTAGAAGGACGCAACATGACCGAGATAGCTGTTCGGCTTGCAAGTAGCGAAGAAGATACTGAGACCGCACGTAAGCTGTGTCGCGAATGGTTGGATTGGCACTGGGCTAACTATCCCCTCGACTGGCCCAAAGGTGACGACCATCCCATGGACCCCGTCGGATTTCAGAGAATCCTGCAGAATTTGCCTGACCTGCATAAGCGACCGCTAGGCGGAATTCTGATCGCTTCGGTTGGTGGCAAACCTTGTGGATGTGTCATGTACGGCCAAGCGAGTTCGGGCGTCGCCGAGTTCAAACGAATGTTTGTGAGTCCCGAAGGTCGCGGTCTCGGCATTGGCCGCAAAATGCTCGACCATATGTTTGAGCAAATGGCTGCTGACGGGTACCAGCGCGTCTTCTTCTCCTCTGCAATCTTTCTGATGCATGCGCGCGCCATGTATGAGAACGCTGGCTTCGCCCCTATGCAACACCCTGCTGGCTTTCCGCAAGACTGGCGCGACAAGGTCTACTTCATGGAGCGTTCGCTTCCCTAGTCGCGCAAGGCGCGCGAATTGATCGTTGTCCAAGCCAAGCAATCCGGCCATTCATCCCGCGCGCAGCATCGGTTGAAGCGGGCTCTAAGCGGAAATTCGATATGTGACCCGACACGGGCGGGCGAATGGCGATATGGGCGGCGGCGGAAAGTATGTGGCCGGGTGGTGTCCAGGTTTGAATTTCCGCTTTGCGGAGATACTGTTGAAGAAGTCGGCATTTGATACGCGCATGCTGGTTTTAAGAACAAGCCGCGCGCTGCCCCTCCTTACGCCGGGGCTGGAACTGGCACCAACTTGGCCAGTTTGCGGAGGTTTT
>JBATTI010000044.1:0-2419 GCA_049670445.1 Albidovulum sp.
GGCATGGTCAATCATGATGCCCTTGCCAACCTTCGCGCCGGGGTGGATATCAACCCCAAAGGCTTCGCTTACCCGCATCTGCACGAAATAAGCCAGATCGCGACGACCGGTTTGCCACAGCCAATGGCCAATTCGGTAGGCTTGCACGGCCTGATAGCCTTTGTAAAACAAGATCGGCTGCAAGAACCGGTGGCACGCCGGATCGCGGTCATAAACCGCAACACAATCGGCGCGCGCCGCTTGCCCTAGTTCGGGCGCGCTTGCGTAGGCCTCATCGGCGATTTCACGCAAAATCTGTTCGCTCATCTCACCCGACGCAAGTTTCAGCGAAAACCGGTATGCAAGTGCGCGTTCAAGTGAGGGGTGGTGCAAAATGCCCGAATGGTAGAACCCGCCCAAAAGCGGCTCGTCACCAACCGCGGCTTTCGCCTCGTCGCAGATATGGCGCCAGACCGGATCAATCTGGGCTAGTTTGCTTCTTGTCTCGGCCATGGCTGCCTCCTGCATATTCTTAGTCACTCATAACAGATAAGCATTCGGCTGAAAACGGAAAGAGGCATGTTCAACAATTCAATTTTTGTCGCTTGCGCCATTCCACAATGGAATTGATCGCCTCGGCAGTCGCCTCCAGAAATGTCGTGTCCGACAAGAATGGTTGCGGCGGCAGTGGGCCTTCGGACATCAATGCGCCCGCAAGGCTGCCATTGCCCCAAAGCGGATGGCAGCGGCCAATGCGCTTGCGGTAGCGATCTGCGGCATGGGCCTTGATCAGCGCGCGTGACAAGGCCCCTTCCCACGCCTCTCTGGGCAGCCCCCACAAGCGGCGCGCTGCGGCCATGACATCGGCATGGGTGACACTGCGCAAGGATCAAAGATCCGGCAAGGTGATATCAAGGAAATGTACCGCAATTCGCACGGTACCACTGGCAAAATCACCCCCGGTTGCATCAAGCTGCAACGGCGTTGCCGTATAAAAGGTGGTGGGCTGGCTCAGCAACCCTCGGGCGAAAGAGTTGGACCCAAGCCCCAGACCCGATCCGAACCGCCCGGTAAATCCGGGGTTACCCAGCTCCCAACTGGCCAAAGTGCCGGTGATGGCCGCCGTCACTCGCGCGCTCACCCCGACCACGACTGCATTGGGGGGGATCAGGTTTGCTGTTGTCGAAACCGGGCCCGAGGCGATGACATGGTCAGCCTCGACCACCTTCATCGTCATGCCCGCGTTCTTGGGCGACAGCGTCATCAAACCGCTGCGCCAGGCATTGCCGTCATGAATGGCCTGAACCCCTTCATCCAAGATCATCGCCCGCCAACCCCGCTTGGGTTGGGCAAAGTCCCAGCCACCGTTGCGCGCAATTGCCAGATTGCCATCTTGCCCGGACCATTCATTGACCGCGCCAATTGCCACGCCATAACAACTGCCATCCGCAGCCACTCCCGGCGGGACCGCGATGCTTTGCGAGATCAGTGTCAATGTCACCATCCCATCAAGCCGTGCCAGTGCTTCATTCACCGTGACGTGTTTTTGCGCCTGTGCGGCTTGCAACAGGGGTAGGCCAAGTTGGGTTGTATTAGTCATTGACGGATATCCTTACAAATGGCCCCGCCCCGAAGGCATCAGAGATTTGGGCAACATGGATTTCGAAAGGTTGCGATGCGGTGCCATCGGCCGATTGCAGCGCCTGGCTATAGCTCCATTGCGGGAGGCCAAGCGTAACCTCACGCAGGGTCGTGGTACCAAGAACCACACGCAGCACGTAAATTTCCCGCAACTCACCCAGTGGCACTTCGTAGGCGGACCAGCTGTCACCATCGATCCTTGTCCGCCGGATCCAGCCGATATCAAAATCACCCCCGGCGCTGCGCTGCGCGCGCAAGTGGCTGACAGACAGCGGCCGCAGCCCGATCCCTGCAAACGCCTGAACCTGGTGGGTATAGGACGGGTCAGTATAGGGACGTTTGGCCGGGCCAATCCTGTAGTGGCGCGCCAGATCCCGCTCGCTGGACGAAAGGCTTATCTGGCCCACCGCGCCGTTGATCAAAACCACCGAACTGCCTGCGGGCCAAGAGGTCGGCATCAGCGCATCGGTTCCTGCCTGCCCCCGAAGACGAAACGACAGATCATAGGTTTCCGGTGCCACAAGATCGGCATTCAAGAACTGCAACAGCTCCCAATTGTCGGCGCTGCCATCACCGACCGCCATAAGGTTGGCGCCGTTCAGCAACTGGTCCAAGCCAACCGATGACAAAGCGCCACCGCTGACCTGCACCCGAAGCGGCTGCCCCCGGTCCCAAAGCCCATGCCGTGCCGCATCCAACGTGGACAGGGTCTGGCCGATAACCGCACTGGCAGGAAGCAAGCGGTTCAGTACATAGCCTGCATCCTGATCCGACGAAAACACCGCGACACTTCCGGGCC
>JBATTI010000045.1:0-14396 GCA_049670445.1 Albidovulum sp.
AACACGACCGTAATCCACACCGCCAACGCTGGCATCACCGACCGCATCTGGGGCTTCTTTGCTGGCCTGAACGAAAGCCGTCAGCGCTACAGCATCTACCGCCAGACACTGCGCGAACTCAGCGCGCTGTCGAACCGCGAGCTTAATGATCTCGGCCTGCACAGCTCCATGCTTGAAGACGTGGCCATGAAGGCCGCCTACGGCAAGTAATTCGGTTTTTTTGGCCCCACCTCCTCCCTGGGGCCGAAGATCGGCGACGACACGCGCCTCCCCGCTGTCGTTGCCACCTACAAAGGGGTCGCCTGACCCCAAACGCCATCGCCGGTTGATCCAACTCCTCCCCGAGGGATCCTTGCGACAAAGAGCGGCGCCCTCTCCTCCTCCCTGAGGGCGCCGCGTCTTTAACTTTCGTCTCTGGGCCCAGTGTGACGAATGGACCAAAGAACGAACGGGCCAAAACAACGGATTTGCGCGACCACCCTCCTCCCAGTCGGACGCGCGCAACAGACGGCAATAACCCCTCCTCCCTGAGGTTATTGCCGTATCTGTCCCCCCCCTCCTCTTGCCTTGCGCGGCCTTCCCCCGCCCGCTACGTTCCGCCCGGCATCAATGCGAGGCGCCCATGAGGTTTTCCCTGATATCCGCAGCAGCCGTCGCCGCCTTGGTCGGCTATGGGTCCAGCATCGCCATCGTGCTTGCGGCGGCAACCGCACTTGGGGCCAGTCCCGGTCAAACGACCTCATGGGTCTTTGCGATATGTCTAGCCAAGGCGATTGGCAGCGCCGGCCTGTCTATGTGGAGCAAGATGCCCATCGTGCTGGCATGGTCCACCCCCGGCGCCGCCCTTATCGCCTCATCCGCAGGTTACAACATGGCCGAGGGTGTGGGTGCTTTCATCACCGCCGGACTGTTGATCGCGGTCACCGGGCTTTTCAAACCGCTTGAGCGGCTTATCACGCGCATCCCCGCACAAATCGCCGCCGCAATGCTTGGCGGAGTGTTATTGCCGTTTTGCCTTCAGGTTCCGACCCAGGCCGTCAGCCTGCCGGTCCTGGTTTTGCCCATTGTCGCGGTGTTCTTGATCATCCGTCTTTGGCAACCGAATTTCGCGGTCCTCGCGGCCCTTGGTGTTGGTCTGGCACTCAGCTTTGGTGGCGGGGCCGCTTTGCCAACTGGCTCATTTGCCCTGCCAACGCTGCATTTTACCGCGCCAGAATGGTCAACAGCCGCGCTCCTCGGGCTGGGCTTGCCGCTCTATCTTGTCACCATGGCATCACAAAACCTGCCTGGGTTCGCGGTCTTGAAGGCTGCCGGATATACCCCCCCGGCGCGAGCGGCGCTTGGGGTCACGGGCGGCTTGTCGGTGATTGCCGCACTTTTCGCCGCCCATCCGATCAACATGGCCGCGATCACGGCGGCGATTTGCCTTGGCGATGATGTGCATCCCGATAAAAACCAGCGCTGGAAGGTCGGGCTGGCCTATGCGGGCATCTGGCTGGGTCTTGGCATCTTCACCCCGGTCATCTTGGCAAGCCTTGCCGTGGTGCCGCCGTCCTTGATTGCAACCGTGGCCGGGCTGGCCCTGATCACCCCGCTGATTGGCGCGCTTGGGGCGGCTTTTGACGCAGCCGAAGGGCGCTTTGCAGCCGCCGCCACCTTGATATTCGCCGCCTCCGGGGTCAGCGCATTTGGCATAGGGGGGGCGTTTTGGGGGTTGCTGGCGGGCCTGTTGGTGCATGGCATGAGCCGGTTGAAACCTGCATAGATCGAAATCGGCTGGACCTAGAACGGAATATCATCCACCGCATCGGCCGCCACGACAAAGCTTGCCACAACATGCTTGACCCCGGCCTTGTCAAAGGCAATCTCCAGCTTGTCGCCCTCAAGCGCTTCTATCGAGCCATAGCCAAATTTCTTGTGAAACACCCGGTCACCTTCGGTAAAGCTTGAGACCGCATCAAGGTCGATAACCGTGTGACGGGCCTCGCGCGGTTGGCTGACGCCACGCGTGGCAGTGCGGTCTTGCATACGCTTCCAGCCCGGCGAATTATAGACATCGGCCTTGGTTGCGCGGTCTTCAATGCCGCCGGACGTCTGGCTGCGCATGCCAGCCGCGCCATAACCGCCACCATAAAGGCCGGGCGGGGTCAGCACCTCGACATGTCGCACCGGCAATTCATCGATGAACCGCGATGGAAGGGCGGATTGCCACTGCCCGTAAACCCGGCGATTGCCCGCAAAAGAAATGGTGCAATGCCGCTCAGCGCGGGTAATGCCGACATAGCCAAGGCGGCGCTCCTCCTCCAGCCCCTTTTGTCCGCTTTCATCCATGGACCGCTGGCTTGGGAAAAGCCCGTCCTCCCAGCCCGGCAAGAAAACCGCGGGAAACTCCAACCCCTTGGCCGCATGCAGCGTCATGATGCTGATCTTCTCAGAGGCCTCCTCGGTCTCATTATCCATGATCAGCGCGACATGTTCCAAGAAACCTTGCAGGTTTTCGAACTGCTCCAGCGCCTTGACCAGCTCCTTGAGGTTTTCAAGCCGACCCGGCGCCTCAGGCGTCTTGTCGTTTTGCCACATGGCAGTGTAGCCGCTTTCATCCAGGATCGCCTCGGCCAGCTCGACATGGTTGTGACCGGGCTGCAAGGCCACTTTGTGCCAACGCTCAATCCCCTCGACCAACTGCAAAAGCTGCCCGGCGGCCCGGCCCGACACCATACCGGAGGCGAGCGCCTTGCGCGCGCCGACAGATTGACTTGTGCCCGCCGCGCGGGCACTCCGCTGGATCACCTGTTGCCCCTTGTCACCAAGGCCGCGCTTGGGGGTATTGACGATACGCTCAAAGGCCAGATCGTCGTCGGGGCTGACGGCAAGGCGGAAATAGGCCATCGCATCGCGGATCTCCATCCGCTCGTAAAAGCGCGGCCCGCCAATCACGCGGTAAGGCAGACCGATGGTCAGGAACCGGTCTTCAAAGGCGCGCATCTGGTGGCTGGCGCGCACCAAAATCGCCTGATCGTTCAGGCTTACCGGGTCCAACCCTCGGGTGCCGCGCTGTAAGGCCTCGGCCTCTTCACCGATCCAGCGCGCCTCTTCCTCGCCATCCCAATGGCCGATCAGGCGGACTTTCTCTCCGCCCTTCTCTTCGGTCCACAAAGACTTGCCCAAACGCCCCGCATTGGCGGCAATCAACCCCGAAGCCGCCGCCAGAATATGCTCGGTCGAGCGGTAGTTCTGCTCCAGCCGCACCACATGGGCGCCGGGAAAATCCTTCTCGAAGCGCAGGATATTACCCACTTCGGCGCCGCGCCAACCGTAGATCGACTGATCATCATCGCCCACACAGCAGATATTCTTATGCGCCCCCGCCAACAGCCGCAGCCACATATATTGCGCAACATTGGTATCTTGATATTCGTCCACCAAAACATAGCGCAGCCAGCGCTGATATTGTTCAAGCACATCGGGATGGGCCTGAAAAATCGTCACCACATGCAACAAAAGATCGCCGAAATCGCAGGCATTCAGCGTCCGCAGCCTTTCCTGATAGGCGGCATAAAGCTCGGTACCTTTATAGTTGAACGCAGCCCCTTCGGCAGAGGGCACCTTTTCTGGCCCCCAAGCGCGGTTCTTCCAACTATCGATCAACCCGGCCAGCATCCGCGCAGGCCAACGCTTTTCATCTATATTGGCCGCCACGATCAGCTGTTTCATCAGCCGGATCTGATCATCGGTATCAAGGATGGTGAAATTCGACTTCAGCCCCACAAGCTCGGCATGGCGGCGCAAGATCTTGACGCTGACCGAATGAAAAGTGCCCATCCACGGCAGCCCCTCAACCACTTGCCCCATCAAGCGGCCAACGCGGTCTTTCATCTCGCGCGCGGCCTTGTTGGTGAAGGTCACCGCCAAAATCTCATTCGGCCGCGCCTTGCCTTGCACCAAAAGATGCGCGATCCGCGCCGTCAGTGCACGGGTTTTGCCGGTACCCGCCCCTGCAAGCATCAGGACCGGGCCATCCATCACCTCAACCGCGGCGCGCTGCGCAGGGTTCAGCCCCTCAAGATAGGGCGCGCCCCGCGCAGCCATGGCGCGTTGCGACAGGGGCACTGCGGCGGATTCAAAGGCATCATCTTCGTCAAATGTGTTCATGCGCGGCAGAATAGCGGGCTTATGGGCCGAGGAAAAGCGCTGTTCTGCTATTGTTCGCAATTTGCGGTCATGGGCTTTGCGGCGGTTTTCTACACAAAACGCCGTTTCCGTTTCATCTTTTACAAAACTTTCAACTAATTTCGCCGCAACTATTGCGCTGCATTGCAGCATCCCTAAAGTGCGCGCAAATATTGGAGGACAGCATGACTGAGTTCCGCAAGCTTCTTGTTGCAAACCGTGGCGAGATTGCCATCCGCGTCATGCGTGCCGCCACCGAGCTTGGCAAACGAACCGTGGCCATCTACGCCGAGGAAGACAAGCGGTCGCTTCATCGCTTCAAGGCAGATGAAGCTTACCGCATCGGCCAAGGTATGGGCCCGGTCGCGGCCTATCTCTCGATTCCCGAAATTATCCGCGTCGCCAAGGAATGCGGCGCCGATGCGATCCATCCGGGTTACGGGCTTTTGTCGGAAAACCCCGATTTCGTTGACGCCTGCGCGGCCAACGGCATCACCTTCATCGGCCCCAAGGCCGAAACCATGCGCGCTTTGGGCGACAAGGCTTCCGCTCGGCGTGTGGCGATAGAGGCGGGCGTGCCGGTGATCCCTGCCACCGAAGTGCTGGGCGACGATATGGCGCTGGTCAAAAAACAAGCCGCCGAAGTGGGCTACCCCTTGATGCTGAAAGCCAGCTGGGGCGGCGGCGGGCGCGGCATGCGCCCGATCCTCAGCGAAAAGGAACTGGTCGAGAAGGTCCGTGAGGGCCGCCGAGAGGCCGAAGCCGCCTTTGGCAATGGCGAAGGCTATCTGGAAAAGATGATCTTGCGCGCCCGCCACGTCGAAGTGCAGATCCTTGGCGACAAACAAGGCAATATCTACCACCTTTATGAGCGTGACTGCACCGTGCAACGCCGCAACCAGAAGGTCGTCGAACGCGCCCCCGCGCCTTACCTGACCGAGGCGCAGCGCGCCGAGGTTTGCGACCTTGGCCGCCGAATCTGCGCCCATGTCGGCTATGAATGTGCGGGCACCGTCGAATTCCTGATGGATATGGATGACGAGAAATTCTACTTCATCGAGGTCAACCCCCGGGTTCAGGTCGAACATACCGTCACCGAAGAAGTGACCGGCATCGACATCGTTCAGGCCCAGATCAAGATTGCCGAGGGCCGGTCCCTGGCCGAGGCCACAGGTGTTCCTTGCCAAGCAGAGGTCAGCCTCAAGGGCCATGCCTTGCAATGTCGGGTGACCACCGAAGATCCGCAAAACAACTTCATCCCCGATTACGGCCGTATCACCGCTTACCGCTCGGCCACCGGCATGGGCATTCGTCTGGATGGCGGCACCGCCTATGCGGGCGGCGTGATCACCCGTTATTACGACAGCCTTCTGGTCAAGGTGACCGCTTGGGCGCCAACCCCCACGCAGGCAATTGCACGCATGGACCGGGCCTTGCGCGAATTTCGTCTTCGCGGCGTGTCCACCAATATCGCCTTTGTCGAAAACCTGCTGAAGCACCCGACCTTCCTTGATAACACCTACACAACCAAATTCATCGACACGACGCCGGATCTCTTCAACTTCAAGAAACGCCGCGACCGCGCCACCAAGATCCTGACCTATCTGGCCGATATCACCGTGAACGGGCATCCCGAAACCGCAGGCCGCCCCAGCCCCCACGCCGAGGCAAAGGCCCCCAAGCCCCCGGCTTTGCGCGCAGCCCCTGCCCCCGGCACCCGCAACTTGCTGGAAGAAAAAGGCCCGCAGGCCGTGGCCGATTGGATGGCCGCGCAAAAGAAGCTTTTGCTGACCGACACCACGATGCGCGACGGGCACCAATCGCTTTTGGCGACGCGGATGCGCTCGATCGACATGATCAAGGCCGCCCCCGCCTATGCGGCCAACCTGCCCGAACTTTTCAGCGTTGAATGCTGGGGCGGGGCCACCTTTGATGTGGCCTACCGCTTCTTGCAGGAATGCCCCTGGCAGCGCCTGCGCGATCTGCGCAGCGCCATGCCAAACCTGATGACACAGATGCTGCTGCGCGCCTCCAACGGCGTCGGCTATACCAATTACCCCGATAATGTCGTGCAGGAATTCGTGCGGCAAGCGGCGGTCAGCGGCATCGATGTTTTCCGGGTCTTTGACAGCCTCAACTGGGTTGAAAACATGCGCGTCGCCATGGATGCGGTGATCGCCAATAACAAGATCTGCGAAGGCACGATCTGCTATACCGGCGATATCCTCAACCCCGACCGCGCCAAATACGACCTGAAATACTACGTCAGCATGGGCCGCGATCTGAAAGCCGCGGGCGCGCATATACTGGGCCTCAAGGATATGGCTGGCCTGTTGAAGCCAGCCGCCGCACGGGTGCTGATCAAGGCGCTGAAGGAAGAGCTGGGCATGCCCATCCATTTCCACACCCATGACACTTCGGGCATTTCGGCCGCCACCATCCTTGCCGCCGCCGAAGCAGGCGTCGATGCGGTGGATGCCGCAATGGATGCTTTCTCGGGCGGCACCTCGCAGCCCTGCCTTGGCTCCATCGTCGAGGCTTTGGCCCATACCGACCGCGACACCGGCATCGACATCGCCGCCATCCGCGAGATGTCGAATTACTGGCTTGGGGTGCGCCAGCAATATGCGGCCTTCGAATCCGGGGTCGAGGCGCCCGCCTCCGAGGTCTATCTGCATGAAATGCCCGGCGGCCAGTTCACCAATCTCAAGGCCCAGGCGCGGTCCTTGGGGCTTGAGGAACGCTGGCCCGAAGTGGCGCAATCCTATGCCGATGCCAATCAGATGTTCGGCGATATCGTCAAGGTCACGCCCTCGTCCAAAGTCGTGGGGGATATGGCGCTGATGATGGTGGCCCAGGGCCTGACACGGGCGCAGGTCGAAGACCCCGCCCATGATGTGGCCTTCCCCGACAGCGTCGTCGATATGCTGCGCGGCAATCTTGGCCAACCCCCCGGCGGCTGGCCCCAAGGCATCGTCAAAAAAGTGCTCAAGGGCGAGAAACCTTCAACCGACCGACCGGGCGCGCACCTGCCCCCCGTCGATCTGGAAGCCGCCCGCAAGTCTTTGTCGAAAGAGCTTCTGGGCTTTGCCGTGGATGATGAGGATCTGAACGGTTACCTCATGTATCCCAAGGTTTTCCTTGATTATATGGGCCGCCACCGGGTTTACGGCCCGGTCCGCACCTTGCCGACAATGGCGTTTTTCTACGGCATGCAGCCGGGCGAAGAGATTACCGCAGAAATCGCCCCCGGCAAGACGCTTGAAATCCGCCTGCAAGCGGTGGGCGAAACCGATGATACCGGTGAGGCCAAGGTGTTCTTTGAACTGAACGGGCAGCCCCGCGTCATCCGGGTGCCCAACCGTGCTGTCAAAGCCAAGACCGCAAGCCGCCCCAAGGCGAAAGAAGGCAACCCGGACCATATCGGCGCACCAATGCCCGGTGTTGTGGCCTCGGTCGCGGTGGCGGCGGGGCAGACCGTGGCGGCAGGCGACATGCTTTTGACCATCGAGGCGATGAAAATGGAAACCGACATTCACGCCGAACGCGCAGGGCTGATCAAGGCTGTGCATGTTCATGCCGGCGCCCAGATCGACGCAAAAGACCTGCTGATCGAATTCGCCGAATAATCTGGGCGCTATCGCCGCTTCTGCCAGTTGGCGCAAAGCCATCGGTGGAAGCGGCTGATGCTGGCCAGAACCAGACAGCGCGCGTTATTTCTTAACAGGCGTTTTCATTCCGCCATTTTGGCTTTCGTCCGGCGATTGCCCTCACCGATTTTGAATGTTCGCGGGCTTTTCAAGGCTGAAAACCATCAAAAGCCCGGCCAGCCCCAAAAATATCCATTGCGGCAAAACCAACAGCCCGCGAACCCCGGCGGCCGTCACACCCGCCAGAACGAAGCAGACGGAAAAACCGATCCATAACATTGCGAGATGGGATGCATAGGGCGCTTTCCTGAAAAAACTCCAGACCGAGAACACAAGGAAAATACTCACGAAATGCCAGCAGGCATGAAAGGTGCCTTTGACCATTGGGGCCAGTTCGGACGCCAGTAGCGGAAGAAGTGTGTCATAGGTGCCAATGAAAACATGTGCGGCGGCAGTCATCCCGGCAAGGATAAGGCCGGATAATCTTAAAATGCCTTGGGTCATATCGTTCCCCATCAATCCATAGCGTTTTGTTGTGCAAGACCGACTGCAAAGCCATGTGGCATATCGCGCCAATCGCCCCCGCATGAACGCAGCCGGTCGACCCCGAACCAGCACCACTTCGCGCCAAGGAAAAAATCCCCCAAAGACCCAAGGGCCCCTGAGGTAAATTAGCCTTCCGTTAGCACCTCCGGCGTTACTCTGGCTTCGGGAAGATGTGAGGGTGAAAATGCGAAGTGAACTTCAGCCGGCGTTCGAGACGTTTCTGGTCGAGGATGTGATCCTGACCCTTGGCAATCTGCGCGGATCATTGGCCTGGCTGGGTCAGGCCGATGCGAAGGCAACGCCTGATCTGCACCGCACCGGCCTGGCGCGGCTTGATCGCCAGATCGCCAAGCTTGAAGAGCGGGCTTGGGCGGTGTGTCATGAGATGCGCGATGCGCAGGTGACGGTGATGAAAACCGCCAATGCGAAGGATGTCGCGCGGCCAGAACCGGGGCCAGAACCGGCGTCAGAACCGGCGTCAGAACCGGCGTCAGAACGGGGGCCAGAGATCGTACCCCAGATAGCGCCAGCGACACTGTCAGCCCCCGCGCCTTTGCCATGCCCCGAACACCCCTCGATAAGCTTGGAAAGCCTGTTGCGCGACGCCCTGAACGGTGACGCGCCACTGGGTCTTTACGAGGGGCCGCCAACCTTTCGCAGCTGCCGCCGCGCGCGCAGGTGATCTTTTATCCCCCCGCCGGGCGGGGCGGGCTCGAAAGCCCTCGCCCCTGCCGGTACCTCCTGGCCGTGACGGTTTGGCCACCTCAGGCCGCCTGTGCCAACTGATCGCAGCGGATAACCCCATCGGCGACAAGGGCAAGCATCGCACGGGCCGCCTCACCATCAAGGCGGGGGAAGAAGCCCGGCGCATCATGAGGGCGGAGTGCGCCACAATGAACCAGCGCGCCGGAATTGACATAGACCGCCTCATGTTGGGCGAATGACAGGCTGACCATCTCGACCGGCTGGCTGACCGCGCACATGCTTATGCCGCGAAATCCGGCCAGCATCCGCGCGGGTACAATGGCCGCGCCCACCTCAAGCACCTCTTCGACGATGTCCGAGGCGATGATCACCTCTTGTTCTGGCATCAGCCACAGGTCCGAACAGGTATCAAGCGCGCCGCCCGGGACATGCACCAGCTCTACCCCAGCACCGGGCCAAAAATGCTGCCGCTCGACCCGCGCAACCGGGCACAGCCCGCCGTCATAGGTCTGAACCAGCGAGCCTTTCATAAAAGACCCGGCCTGGCGCCAGCCTTGCGGCGTCTCGACAAGGCTGCTGGCCAGCATGCCGCCACCCGTGAATTCGGGGGCAAGGGTAACGCCACTCAAGGCAAGGGCGATCTTTTGAGCGGGCAAAAACGCTTTGGTATCTTGCATGAACATGGGATTGATCCTTTCAGGGTTCCGGTTGCGTGCCCTTTGCTGCGGCTTGCTTTGGTTGGTTGAACAAGGCCACTTGGGCGATATGCCTAGGAAGCACCTGAAATTTGCCCGTATTTCGACATGGGCCGGACAAATTCAGGGCACTATTTCGCCCTGATTGTTAATGCGCTGTCGCGACCGCGCTTTGACGACGATTTTGGCGCAGCGCAATATCGCGCTAACCATGATTTCAGGCAATCCATTGGCCAAAAAGGGTTTTTCCTGCCCCGCCCCGCACCCCTTTACCCAGCGAATCACACCTCACCCAGATTTTTTGCGTATGCAAAGCCCGTCGCGGCACAGTTTTTGCCCGATGCGTGCGAATTTCCTCTTGCGGGTCGCCAAAAGACGCACTACATCGCCCTCACCCAAGGATGCGGGCGTAGCTCAGGGGTAGAGCATAACCTTGCCAAGGTTAGGGTCGGGCGTTCGAATCGCCTCGCCCGCTCCAATGGGTCTCAATAAAAACAAGCGGTTACACAGCATATCTTACTGTGAAGCCGCTTGCTTTTCGACAATTTCAAATCAATTTCACCATGCGAAAGCGTGAGAGAAATTTTGGCACGGTGCTCAGGGCCTGCGCTCTGGCCCAATTGCTTTACCCCAGATCTACGCCCGATTCCCTTGCATGGGTGTAGTCTATCGGCATCACGTTTTTGGCGCGGGCAGAGGGCAGCGCTATGCGGTCTGATTGTGTTCTAGAGGTGCCCTCCGCCGTCGGTCAGGATCTGCGCTTCACGCAAGATGTTGAACACCGCGCCATTGCGCCTTTGATCCCGGAAGCGGGCGTTGATGCTGTCGCGATAGCCGTTTTCCCACGGTGATCCTGCCCCAATCACCCCTCTTCCTAAGCCACCCTTTGCCAAGACTCTGCGCGCTTCTGTTGAAGCCTTTTGCGTTCAGCTGGGCGATCAAGCCCCTTCGCGGATGCCTTCCACAGGCCAAAACTGGCACCCTTGAAAACAATCTGCCTTATTTTTGACGATATTGGCCAAATCCTGACACATTTCAGACTTTTTTTTGACACCGACAGCTATCGCCGCGAAAGTCGCGTTCAGAAGTTGATCACCGATTAAACCAGCAGAATTTCAGGAAACTCGAAATATTTTTTTAAATTACAATACCTTAAGCAAGGAATTAGCCATGACGATTACCCGCAAAACCTTTACGCTTCCGGCTATCATCACCCTAGCCGCCGCATTGCAGTTCACGGCGCCCGCCATTGCCGAAGCCGCAGTCACATCGAGGGTGACAGATGAAGAGACATCAAGGGGCATTTGCCATCTGATTGATTTCGACGAACCGGTATCCGTCTCGAACGGTATCTCCAAGCAGCTACTGCGCCAGATGCGTCGCAGCGACAACTTTGACGAGCTGCTCAGCTATTCGCTGGATCATTGCCCGGAAGTTGCTGCGATCTTGCTAAGTGGCGCCACCGGCAGTCTTGCCGACAACGGTGATACCAAAGCCCGCGACGACAAAGAACGCCGGACCCAGAATGACAAGCCCGCCGATGAGAAGCCGAGCACCGACAAGCCTGGTGATGAAGAACCCGAGACCGACAAGCCCGGTGATGAAGAACCCGAAACTGACAAGCCCGGCGATGAAGAGCCCGGCGACGAAGAGCCTGGCAACAACAAGCCCGGCGATGAGGAAGTCGACTACTAAACCGCCGCCAAGCGCCGACAAAACAAGGCCCGCGACCAAAAGGGCGCGGGCCATTTACATGAATTCCTACCTGCCGCCCCCGCCCCCGGAGCCGAAGCCGGACACACTTGCTGTCCTATGCGGCACGACAACCGTTCGAACAAAGGCCTTTGGGACGGTGCACGCTAAAGATTGGCTTGAGCGAAGACGCCACCGGCCAAAACCGCCTTCCAGTTTTGCGGATTATCCGGGTCTTGCATCCGCAAAAAAGAATATCCGGTATCGGACCAGATCGAGATTTTGTTGCGCAGATTGTCCAGCACAAGATCGCCAGCACCCGTACGCAAGACCAAAACCGCATGCGGCTCGCGGCGGCGATCAAGCACAGTTGCGATCAACAACCGGTTCGCAGAAATGCCAAGCGCCATCAGCTCGCGCTTTTTCAACAGGGCGAAATCTTCGCAATCTCCGCCACGGCGGGTCGGCAGCGCCCAAAGCTCTTCTCGGCCATATTGGCGCGCATCGGTAATCTCGCGGACGTTGCGGTTGACCTCGGCGTTGACCTTTTTGGCGAGGCCAAGCCAATCCCGCTCAGCGACACTTGCGCGCGCCTCGGCAACGCAAAGCCACGAATATTGATCGCAAAGCCCCGAAAACCCTTCGGGCGCCTCAACGCTATTGATGATCCGCAAGAAATTCCCTTCGGCTTGCGCCGAGGTGGCAGGCGCCAAAGCCAAGACCGATATCGCGGCGGCGGCCAAAGCCGCCATGCCAAAACGGCGCATTATCCCGGCCTTGATCTGGCGATCATTTTGCGGTCGGCCAACAGTCCCTGCTTTAAATATCACCTAGGCCCCCGCCGGTTTTGTCGCCGCTTGTCGAACTGTACGCCAAAAAAGAGGTTTTTTGTTCCTAAATCAAGGCAATAGAACGAATTTTACCGAAAAATCATTGAAGCGCTTGTAACATAAGCCCCTTTTCAGATCGGCCTGCCCCTCCTATAAGCGCCTCAAAGCCAGCGGAGGCAGCGATGCGCAAGGCCAGTATCACCCGGAAGACCGCCGAAACCGAAATTTCGGTTGCGATCAATCTTGATGGAACCGGGGCTTATGCCAACCAGACCGGTGTCGGTTTTTTTGACCATATGCTTGATCAACTGGCCCGCCATTCGATGATCGACATCAATATATCGGCAAATGGCGATCTGCATATTGATGATCACCATACGGTCGAAGATTGCGGCATCGCGCTTGGGCAGGCTCTGGTTGCGGCCCTTGGCGACAAGCGCGGCATCCGGCGTTACGGGCATTTCAATCTGGCGATGGATGATGCGCAGATTGCTTGTGCGCTGGATCTGTCGGGGCGTGCCTATCTGGTCTGGAATGTCGATTTTCCGACCCCCAAGATTGGCAGTTTTGATTGCGAACTGGTGCGCGAATTCTTCCAGGCCCTTTCGACCCACGGCGCCATCACCCTGCATATTGACCGTATCCACGGCATCAACAGCCACCATATCGCCGAGGCCACCTTCAAGGCCGCAGCCAAAGCCCTGCGCATGGCGGTAGAGGCCGATCCGCGCGCAAACGGGGTTTTGCCATCGACCAAAGGCGCGCTTTAAGGCGATGCTGACGGTTCTGGTCGATTACGACAGCGGCAATCTGCATTCAGCGCATAAGGCGTTTGAGCGTATGGCCCGTGAGGGCGATGCGGGCGAGATCATTGTCTCGCAGCGCCCCGAAGATGTGGCCCGCGCCGACCGGATCGTTTTGCCGGGCGATGGCGCGTTTCCTTCTTGCCGGGCGGCACTCGGCCAGTTTTCAGGGCTGTTCGAAGCTTTGGAAGAGGTGGTGATACAAAAGGCCAGGCCGTTCCTTGGCATCTGCATCGGTATGCAGATGATGGCGACGCGCGGCTTTGAATATGTTGAAACCGCGGGCTTTGACTGGATCGGCGGCGCGGTTGACAAGATTACCCCGGCGGATAGCACGCTCAAAGTACCGCATATGGGTTGGAACGATCTGATCATCGACCGCGCGCATCCGGTGCTTGACGGTATCAGCACCGGCCAGCACGCCTATTTCGTGCATTCCTATCAATTCCGCGTCGCCAATCCCGCCCACCTTCTGGCCCATGTGGACTACGCCGGCGATATCGCGGCCATCATCGGGGATGGCAATATGGTCGGTATGCAGTTTCACCCCGAGAAAAGTCAGGCCACGGGGTTGCGGCTGATCGCAAACTTTCTCAACTGGCGTCCGTAAGCGCCCGATATTTCATCCAAAACCTGAAAACCGCGCAGGGTTCGCCGATTGGCGCGCGATTATCGGCTACTTAACGCGGCTCCAGTCCGATTTGCGGCAGATGATGCCACCAAGCACACAGCCCGATACCGCCAGATTGTCCCCCGAAAGCACCATCTTGGCATTATAGGTCTTGTCGCGGTCCGGCGCCCAAACTTTGCCATCCGCATAGGCCCCAGCGCCTTGGGCAACCATATCCCAAACGATCCGCTTGCCGATATTCTCCGACAAGGCCTCCGCCCCGGTTTCATCAAAGGCTCTGACCAGCACCCCGCAAAGCTTGGCACCGCAAGGCGCTATATCGACATGGCCGTAGTTGCCATTGTCATCGGGCTTGGTTTTCCACAGCCCTTCGACCGGATCGGCCCATGCGGCCCCTGCCGTCAGCACCAGCGTCGCGGCAATAATCAGACGTTTCATGTTTTGCTCCTCCTCCTTGGTCCTGGCTTGGCTTGCCTGGCATGATCATCCGCCACTGCGGCCCATCCGTCCAGTGTAACGTGACGTTTTGCGGGCTTTGCAACACCGGCCCGCTGTGCCAATAGGCACCAAAACCAATCGGAGAGCCTGATGATCTTGTACCCAGCCATAGACCTCAAAGACGGCCAATGCGTGCGGCTTTTGCACGGTGAGATGGATAAGGCCACGGTCTTTGG
>JBATTI010000046.1:0-1729 GCA_049670445.1 Albidovulum sp.
GGTATCAAGTGCGCAGACAATCGTGCCAATCTCATCCCTTCGTTTGGTGACGACGTCATCGCCCCTATAGTCGCCCGACGTGATCCGGCGCATTGCCGCTGCGGTCTGGATCAAGGGCTGCGACAGACTTCGCGCAAGCAGGAACGACAACAGGGCAACGACAGCCATGGTTGCCGCCGCACCGATCGCAAGGCGTCTGGTCAAGGCTTCAACCGGGGCCAACAGATCTGCCACAGGCTGTTCAAACACAAGTGTCATGTCCAGCCCCGGCACAGACATTCGCCCCGTTGCCACGACAGAACGGTCGCCAAATATGCCCGGTTCATGCACAACGCCATGGTCGCCGCTTATCGCCGACCGCATCGCTTGCGATGACACCCGATCCGTAACCACCGTCGACATGCTGTTGTCTGAAACAGCGGATCGCAGTTTGAGATCACGCCCGACCAGATAGGATCTGAACCCAAGATCCGGCCCATAGCTGCGCGCCAACAACGCATTCATCTGGTCAGCCGAAACCTGAAAGACCAATGCCCCCAGCACGCGACCGTCTACTGACTTGATCGGCGCGGCGGCAAAACTTGCAACGACGTCATTTGACAGGCCGTAGTTTTCAAAGTCCGAGAAAAGAACGGTGGCATCCGGCAATTGCATGACGCGCCGCGCAACACGCGAAAGCTGGGTGGAGCGCAGTTTCCCGACAAGGATATTCTGGCCAAAATCGGCTTCCTTGGCAACGCTATAGACCACATCGCCAACGGCGTTGATCAAGATCACATCGTGATAGCCCTTTTCTTGCAAAACCGACAAGAAACCCGCGTGGTAGCGGGCATGGGCGATAGAGTAATCGGTGATCTTTTCGGGCCGCTCAAGCTTGTAACGCTCATGCTCGGGGTAGGGATTTTCGGTAAGGTATTGCTGGATTGCCTTTTGTGCCGCATCGCTGCCTGTTGGCCCCCAAGCCCCTGTGAAATCGCGGATCGCGCGCACTGAAAGCGGGCTGGCGGCGTGGGATTTTAGGTCTGATGACACCACCTCAAACCAGGTGTCGAATTCTTGCAGCTTCGCATCAAGGGCCGTGCGCAGCCGGGTTTCACCAAGCTCTGTCAGCGCGGATCCGGCCATCCGATTGCTGGTGTAGCCCATGGCCAAAAGTGACATCAAGGCAAGGGCCCCCAGCATGAAGGGCAGTTTGATTGCCAGTCTGAGGTTATCGAAGATCCGCATTTCATCCTCCGGCGACGGCAACAGATGCGCGAAGACGCCCGCCATGCGCAATCAGCAACATGCCGTGCAAGCCCTGAAGATATGCTTAAGGAATTGTCGGATCAGCGGTCTTAGCCGCCGGTTTTTGCCTTGGTCAGATAAGCCACCAGCATTTTGGTTGACCCGTCCTTGCCGTCACCGGGATCACGCCCCTCCAGCACCGGTTGCAGGGCAAGCGCCAGTTCCTTGCCAAGCTCTACCCCCCATTGGTCATAAGAGTTCAGCCCCAGGACAACGCCCTCCACAAAGACCCGATGTTCGTAAAGCGCCAGGATCTGCCCCAAGACGAAGGGCGTCAGCTGCGGGTATAGCAGCGTGGTTGAGGGGCGATTGCCGGGAAAGACGCGGTGGCGGGCCTGACGGACAAGCTCTGGCCCGTCAAGCTTTGGCCCGTCAAAGCCTTTCTGGCGCAGGCTGGCGCGGGCCTGATCAAGGCTGCGCCCAGACATCAGCGCTTCGGATT
>JBATTI010000047.1:0-13190 GCA_049670445.1 Albidovulum sp.
TCTGGCCCAGATTGTTGCTCATGGTCTGAGTGTAATTGTGTTGTTGAGCCTGTCAATGTGGCCTGCAAGGTGCAATCTGCTCAGCGGGCCTTATCCACACCCGTACCCCCCAACCCTTCAGCTTTCCAGCGCCGCCGCGCGCCGCGCGAGGCTTGCGGCAGGCCAGTATTTGCTGCGTTGGTAGTATTCCGGCACGGCGGGGATATCGTCGTTAAGCACGAACCAAGGTAATTTGGTTGAGGTGAAGATATGGATATCGGGCGGGCAAAGGCTGGCGTCGTCAAAAGTGCCAACCCGAAGGAAAGCCATCTTGCGCCCGGCACCCGCATAATAGGACCAAAGGGTGATCTGACAGTTAGGGCAGCGCAGCATGATCTGCCCCTTGCCAGAGGCCGATGGCAGCGGCACTTCGACCGGGCTGCCCTTCAGAAGCGCCACACAATCGGTTTCGATCATCGCGTTGAGGGCCAGCGGCCCGCCGGACTCGCGCTGACACCAGGTGCAGTGGCACGCATGGGTGAAAAGCGGTTTATCAGTCAGTCGGTAGCGGATTTCCCCGCAAGTGCAGCCTCCGTTCAACATGGCGGTTCCTTTCGGTGCCGGATCATTGGCGCGATCATGCCAATTTTCGCCCCCCGAAGCACCTAAAGATTTGGGGTTACACCCCTTGTTTTTTTGCACTGTGCGTGGCCCAGATCTGGCGCGTAAGTGCAGGCCGGACCAGAACTTTAATCGCTCTTGCCCAGCAGCGCCTCTACCCGAGCGGCAAAATCCTCGCCGCGCTTCTCAAAGTTCGGATATTGATCAAAACTGGCGGCTGCCGGGGCCAGAAGGACGGTATCGCCGGGCTTGGCTTCGGCGGCGGCGCGGGTGACGGCATGTTCCATCGTCTCGCAAATCTCATATGGGGTGTCGCCCAGTTCAAGCGCGAAATCGCGGGCTGAATCGCCGATGAGATAGGCTTTGGTGACCGCCCCAAGGTAGGGTTTCAGGCTGCTGATACCGCCGTCCTTGCCCAAACCGCCTGCGATCCAGCGAATATGGTCAAACGCCTGAAGGGCCTTGGAAGCACTGGCGGCATTGGTGGCTTTGCTGTCATTGACAAAGCGCACGCCGCCCCGTTCGCCGACAATCTGGCTGCGATGCGCCAAGCCTTCAAAGCTTTGAAACGCCTCTTCGATAAGCTTGGGTGCAAGCGCCAGCGACCGCAATGCGCCATAGGCCGCGCAGGCGTTTTGGTGGTTATGGGCACCGGGAAGCCCGCGCACCGCGCGCAGGTCAATCGAAGAAACCTGCCGCCCCTTGCGCCATTCCGACAAGAAGCCCTTGCGGGCAAAGACCGACCAGCCCGGCCCATCAAGCTTTTGCCCGGATGAAATGCGGATTACCCGGTCATCGGTCCGCGCCGTCGCCAGTTGTCCCGCCAAAAACGCTCCTTCGTCCTCATCCACACCAATGACCGCGCGGTCGGGCCCGCCTTCGGCAAACAGCCGCCTCTTGGCCGCGAAGTAGCCGCCCAAACCGCCGTGGCGATCCAGATGATCGGGCGAAAGATTGGTGAAAATCGCGATGTCGGGGGTCAGCGCACGCGCAAGTTCGGTCTGGTAAGAGGACAATTCCAGCACCACCACCTCGGCATCTGAAGCGGGTTCAAGATCAAGCACCCCGCGCCCGATATTCCCCGCCATCTGGGTCGGCCGTCCGGCCACCTTCAGCACATGATGGATAAGGGCAGTGGTCGTCGATTTGCCATTTGATCCGGTGACGGCAATCACCTTGGGGGCCGTGTCGAACTGATCCCAGTCGCCCACGGCCCAAGACTGAAAGAAAAGCCCGATATCATTGTCAACCGGCACCCCGGCACCAAGGGCGCGGGCGATATGACGGTTGGGATGGGGGTAAAGATGCGGGATGCCGGGGGAGGTGACAAACAGATCAAGCCCTTCCCAAGCCGCATCGCGCGACAGATCGCTTAGCGCAAATCCCTCTGCCTCGGCCTTGGCGCGGGCCTCTGGGCTGTCGTCCCACAACACCGTCTTGGCCCCGCCTGCAGCAAGGGCCCGTGCCGTGGCAAGCCCGGTGCGGCCAAGGCCAAGCACGGCGACTTTGCGCCCCTCATATCCGCGAACCGGAATCATCTAGAAACCCCCATCAAACTTACCGCGCAGAATGCGGCCCGGCGCGGCGGCGCGCAAGTGAAGATGCAAGATCGGAACGGCCTAATGCCCGCTGCCAAAGAGGCCCGACTTCACCCCGTAATCGACCGCGATCGCGTAATCAGGATCATCGTCACTATCGACCATAAGCTGGCCCGCGCGGTTCAAAAGGCGGTGGCAATCGTGGCTTAGATGGCGCAGCGACAGGGCCTTGCCTTCGGCCTCATAGCGCGCGGCCAATGCCTCAATCGCGGCAAGGGCCGATTGGTCGGCCACACGGCTGGCGGCGAAATCGACAATGACTTCGGCGGGGTCAGAGGCCGGATCGAAAAGGGCCGTAAAGCCCGAGGCTGAGCCGAAAAACAACGGCCCTTCGATGGCATAAACCTTGGCACCCCCGTCGGTAATGCGGGTCGTGGCATGAATGCGCTTGGCGTTTTGCCACGCATAGGCAAGCGCCGAGACGATCACCCCGGCAACCACCGCCATGGCAAGGTCGGTCGCCACGGTAATGGCGGTGACCAGCAAGATGACCACGGCATCGGTTGCTGGTACGCGGGCCAGAACCCGAAATGAGTTCCACGCAAAAGTGCCGATCACCACCATGAACATCACGCCCACAAGAGCTGCAAGCGGGATCTGTTCGATCAACGGCGCGCCAAACAAGATGAACGACAACAAGAACAAGGCGGCGGCCACCGCGGCCAGCCTTGTACGCCCGCCAGAGGTCACATTGATCATCGACTGGCCGATCATCGCACAACCGCCCATGCCACCGAAAAACCCGGTCACTGTATTGGCAACACCTTGCGCCACGCATTCCTGGCTTGCCCCGCCACGCTGGCCGGTAATTTCACCCACAAGGTTCAACGTCAGCAGGCTTTCGATAAGACCGATGGCCGCAAGGATAACGGCATAGGGCAGCACGATCCTGAACGTCTCAAGATCAAGCGGCACCGAGGGGACATGGAAAGAAGGCAGCCCGCCTTGGATCGAGGCCAAATCGCCCACACGCGGACTGTCGATGCCAAACCCGATGACGATGGTCGCGACAATGCCGATCCCGGCCAGCGGTGCGGGGATGGCTTTGGTGATGCGCGGCGTGGCCCAGATGATCACCATGGTGACCACCACAAGCGCCAGCATGATCGCAAGAGGCTGCCCACTCATCCAGGTATGGCCGCCCTGCCCGTCCGATAGCTTGAATTGCTGCAGCTGTGCGAGGCCGATGACAATGGCCAGACCATTGACAAAGCCAAGCATGACGGGATGCGGCACAAGGCGGATGAACTTGCCCAGCCTGAACACCCCGGCTGCGATCTGGATAAGCCCCATCAACACAACGGTGGCAAACAGATATTCAACCCCGTGCATTGCCACAAGGTTGACCATCACCACCGCCAAAGCCCCGGTGGCGCCTGAAATCATCCCCGGACGCCCGCCAAACACCGCCGTGATCAACCCGACCATGAAGGCCGCATAAAGCCCCACCAACGGATGCACGCCGGCGACAAAAGCGAATGCAACAGCCTCTGGCACAAGGGCAAGGGCAACCGTCAGACCCGAAAGCACCTCGGTTCTGAGGCCGGCGGCCGACAGGGGAAATGCCGGCGCATGGACGGGCGAGACAGCATTGGCAAAAGCCGCGAGCGCGGAGCGGGGCATTTTTTGATCCTTCGGGATGGGTCGGTGTTGCGCCCCTCCTTTAACGGTGATTGGCCAAGGATGGAACCCATTGGGCCAAAGCCTTTCACCCTGCCCCATCGCAATGCGGGTCAGGGTTGCGGGGCACCCGATCGTATGGGGGCGTCCGGTCAACGCGGCCCAAGGCTTTGCCGCGCCTAAGGCGACGGTTTCACCAAAGCCGCCTGCCCCTTCGGGGTCAGCGCATAAATACCGCGCTCGACCCGTTCGAACCAGCCGTAATGGTCGGCCTGCATGATCGCAGCGGCGCGGGAAATTTCGGTGGCAGCGGCGATATGGGCGGCCTTGGTGGGGCCGTTCGTTTGCAGATGCCGGGCACAGCGGATTGCATCCTGACGGTAGGCCGTCATACGCTTGATACCGGTGGTGCCGCCAGTGTTCGGATCGCCCTCACGACGGTCAAATTCGCGGATAAGCCGCCCGGCCTTGGCGGCATTCTTGCGCGGCGCATAGGGGCCGGGGTCAAGATGCGCCTCGACCGTTGGGTCGGCGCCGACGCGCACGGCTAAAAGGCCAAGCCCAAGACGCCGGCACAGGCGGATGATGTCTTTATACCGCAGCTTCCAGCCCTTGTCGCCAGACACCGGAACGGCCAGATAGACGTGATCGAAAAGTGCTTGTCGCGCTACGCCTTGCATCACCAGCGCCAGCGAAAATGTCAGCTTCAATTCCACCACCACCGGCGGCGCATTCCCGCGCCGGGCCAAGATATCGCAATCGCCGATCTCGGCTTTGACCTCATAGCCTTGCGCCTCCAGATGGGCTTTTACCGGGGCATATAGATCGGCCTCGCGGGTTGGCGACTTGGTCATGGCGCACCCTTACCAAGCTAAGGGCAGGCGGTCGCGAAAAAAGCCGCCCGTCGGGCCGTCATCTGGCAAAAGTGCAAGCCAAAGCGCGGTGTCGGCGGCCTCTTCGGGGCTGCGGGTGGCCTCATCGCCGCCCATTCGGGTTTTGACCCATCCCGGGCACATCGCATTGATCTTGACGCCCTGCGGCAGATCGCGCGGCAAGGCTTTGGTCAGCGCATTAAGGGCGGCTTTGGCGATGCCATAGGCCCCCGGCCCTGCCAGACCCTGGCCAAAACTGCCCCAATCAGACGACAGGTTGACGATACGGCCCCAACCCCTGTCGCGCCAATGCGGTGTTGAAAGGCGGATAAGGTCCAAAGGGGCCGCGACCATCACTTGCATCGCGGCATCAAAATCACTGCCCGGATCAAGCAACGATGCATCGTTGAGGATGCCCGCATTATTCACCAATATGTCAAAGCCGCCGGTCTTTGTCAGCGCCGCGAAATAGCTTTCGGGTTCGGCCAGATCAATATGCACAGCCACACAGCCAAGCGCCTCTGCCGCGACCTGACCGGCGGACAGATCACGCACGCCGATGGTCACATCACATCCCTTGGCCACAAGCCCCGCCGCAATCGCGCGCCCAATGCCTCGATTGCCCCCGGTGACCAGCGCTGTCGGGCGCGCCGGTTGCATCAGCGCAGCTTCAGCGTGGCCAAACCGACCAGTGCGAGGATCAGCGAAATGATCCAAAAGCGGATGACGATCTGCGGCTCTGCCCAGCCCTTTTTCTCGAAGTGATGATGGATCGGGGCCATCAAGAACACCCGCTTGCCGGTGCGCTTGAAATAAAGCACCTGAATTATGACACTCAGGGCTTCAACGACGAACAGCCCGCCAATGATGGCCAAGACAATCTCGTGCTTGGTCACAACCGAAATCGCCCCAAGCGCGCCGCCAAGTGCAAGGCTGCCGGTATCGCCCATGAAAACCGCAGCCGGGGGCGCATTATACCACAAGAACCCAAGGCCGCCGCCAATAAGGGCCGCGCAAAAGATCACGATCTCGCCCGAGCCGGGGACGAAATGCAGACCCAGATACTCTGAAAAATTGGCGTTGCCGACAAAGTAGGAAATGATACCGAAGGCACCAGCCGCAATCATCACCGGCATCACCGCAAGCCCATCAAGCCCGTCGGTCAGATTGACTGCATTGGCCGCGCCGACAATGACAATCATCGCGAAGGGGATGAAGAAAAGGCCAAGATTGATCAGCACATTCTTGAACACCGGCAAGGCCAGCGTATGGGTCAATGCCTCGGGGTGGAGGGCGCTGGCAGCGTAGGCCGCAAGGGCCGCGATCAACAGCCCCAGCGAAAAGCGAATGCGCGATGAAACACCTTTGGTGTTTTGCTTGGTCACCTTGGCATAATCATCCGCAAAGCCGATCAGGCCAAAGCCAAGCGTCACCGCCAACACGATCCAGACATAGGGGCTGTCGGGGCGCGCCCAAAGCACGGTTGAAAAAACCAGCGCCGAGAGGATCAAAAGGCCACCCATGGTGGGGGTGCCCGCCTTGGCGAAATGGTTCTGCGGGCCATCATCACGGATCGGCTGGCCGCGTTTTTGCTTGCGCCGCAAAAGGTTGATCAAGGGCTGACCGAAGATGAAACCAAACATCAGCGCCGTGAAAAAAGCCCCCCCTGCGCGGAAGGTTATATAGCGGAAAAGATTAAAGAAATCGCCGCCATCGGAAAGACCTGTCAACCAATAAAGCATATACTCGTCCCCGTATTCGTTCTTATTCTTGGTCTTGTCGAAGGGGCCATATCACTCGGCCCCGAACATTTCCACAGCACCCGGATGCAGAAGCTTGCGCAAAGCATCAACCACCACACTGATTTTTGAGCCTTTGGAACCTTTGACCAAGATCACATCACCCGCATCTGCCAGATGATGGGCGCGCGCGGCAAGATCGGCTGCAGTGGCATGCCATTCGCCGCGTTTGCGGTCAGGCAAAGCCTGCCACAACTGCCGCATGCGCGGGCCCGCGCAATGCACGATCTGGATATCGGCCAGCGCCGGATGGCTGGCAATCGCAAGATGCAAGGCGTCCTCATCCGGGCCAAGTTCCAGCATATCGCCCAAAATGGCGATGCGGCGGCCGACACGGTGGCGGCCAAGCCCATTGCGCGTGGTGGCGGCGGCCAGAACCTCTAATCCGGCGGCCATCGAATCCGGATTGGCGTTGAAGGCATCGTCGATCAGGTCGAAATAGGCGGCAGGTTCGACCGGATCGATATAGATCTTTTCGCGCTGGCCGCGCCCGACCGGTGGTTGCCATTGGCCAAGGTCACATAAGATCAAGGCAGGATCGCCGCCAAGTGCGGTGGCCGCTGCCACCGCGCCAAGCGCATTCTTGGCAAAATGGCGGCCTGCGCTGCGCACCTTGAACAAGACTGGCGCGCCATTGTGGCGTGCCTGACCGATCGTGGCATCTTGCGAAAGACTGACCCCGGTCAGTTGATAGTCATCCTCGTCACCCTCACCAAACCGGATGATACTGGCGTGGCAGGCCTTGGCCGCCTCCATCAAAATCGGTGTCACCGCCAGATCGCCTGGCAAAATCGCGATGCCACCTGGCTCCAACCCCTCAAAAATGCTGGCCTTTTCGCGGGCGATCCCCTCAATGTTATCGAAGGCCGCAAGATGGGCGCGCGCCACCGTGGTGATCAACGCCACATGCGGACGGGTCAGCCGGGCAAGTGGTGCGATTTCGCCCGGATTACTCATCCCAATCTCGATCACGGCGAAGTCAGCGGTTTTTGGCAGACGCGCCAGCGTCAGAGGCACGCCCCAGTGATTGTTGTAGCTGGCCTCTGCCGCATGAACCACGCCCTGCCCAGCCAATACGGCGCGCAGCATTTCCTTGGTCGATGTCTTCCCGACCGAACCTGTTACGGCCACGACGCGGGCCTTGGCGCGCGCCCGGCCTGCGCGACCAAGATCTTCAAGGGCTGCAAGAACATCGGGGACGATCAGCAAACAATCCGCCTCGGTGCAGCCATCGGGAATGCGCGACACAACTGCGCCACTGGCCCCGCCATCAAGGGCCGCGCGGACAAAATCATGCCCGTCACGGATGTCTTTGAGGGCGATGAACAGATCGCCCTTTTGCAAGCTTCTGGTGTCAATCGACACGCCGGTGGCAGCAAATGCGCGCGTGGCGCGCCCCGAGGTTGCAGCGGCGGCATCGGCAGAGGTCCAAAGCGCGTCCATCAGATCAACCCGTCCAGGGCCGCGACGGCCACACTGGCTTGTTCAACATCATCAAAGGGATAGACGTCGTCGCCAACCGTTTGCCCGGTTTCATGGCCCTTGCCGGCAATCAACAAGGCATCACCCGGCCCAAGCGCATCAACACCGCGCAAAATCGCTTCGGCGCGGTCGCCAATCTCGGTCGCATCGGGGCATGCGGCAAGGACGGCGGCGCGGATCACCGCCGGATCCTCGCTGCGCGGATTATCATCGGTGACAAAGACCACATCGGCATTCTCGGCGGCCGCTTGCCCCATAAGCGGGCGCTTGCCCCGGTCACGGTCACCGCCTGCCCCCAAGACCACGATGATGCGGCCGATCACATGTGGGCGCAGCGCCCGGAGTGCGGTTGCAACCGCATCGGGCGTATGGGCGTAGTCGACGAACGCCGTCGCGCCGTTGGCCCGAACCGCCGCAAGCTGCATGCGCCCGCGCACGGTGGTCAGGCGCGGCAAAGTCGCAAAGACCGCATTGGCATCCCCCCCCGCGCCGATCGCCAGACCGCAAGCGGCAAGCACATTGGCGGCCTGAAACCCCCCGATAAGCGACAAGCGCGCCATATGGGCCGTACCCTTCCATGAGAACCGCAGATCTTGCCCCGAGGCATCGAAACGCTGGCCCAAGATCCGCAGATCGGCGACAGTGGTCTTACCCACGCCAATGATCGCTTGGCCACGGTCACGCGCGATTGCCGCGATCTGCGCGCCATACGCATCGTCAAGATTGATCACGGCAGTGCCTTCGTCGGGCAACACGCGGTTGAATAGCCCGGCTTTGGCGGCGAAATACTGATCAAATCCCGCGTGGTAATCCAGATGGTCCTGGGTAAGATTGGTGAAGGCAGCGGCCTTGAGGGTCACACCGTCAAGGCGGCGCTGTTCAAGCCCGTGCGAAGATGCCTCCATCGCCGCATGGCTGACGCCCGCAACGGCCATATCTGACAAAAGCCGATGAAGGGTGATCGGCTCCGGGGTGGTATGGCCCGAGGGCGCGGTAAAGGCACCTTCGACCCCGGTTGTGCCGATATTGCAGGCCTCAAGCCCCATCTCGGCCCAGATCTGGCGGGTGAAGGTGGCGACCGAGGTTTTGCCATTGGTGCCCGTCACCGCAACCAGCACGTCAGGCTGGCGGCCAAACCACAAGGCCGCCGCACAGGCCAAGGCCTGACGCGGATCTTCCGCGATGATCACGGCCGCGTCAGAGCCTGCCAATTCAGCCCGCGCCATCGCGGCCCCGGCACGGTCGGTCAAAATTGCGGCGGCTTTCATGCGCAAAGCATATTGGATGAAGGCCCCGCCATGCAGATTTGTCCCCGGCAATGCGGCGAAAAGATATCCGGCCCGCACGGCGCGGCTGTCAACCGCAATTCCGGTGATCCATGCATCGCGCCCAGATTGGGCGGTAAGGCCAAGTTCTGCCAGTGATTTTGCCGCCACAGACATAAGATGCGCCCCCGCGCGCGGTTGGTGTCAGTTCCCGGCGATTGTTAGCGCAGCATCGACGGTAGGTTCAACCTCTGGCCGCAGCCCCAAAAGCGGCGCGACGCGACGCGTGATCTCTGCCGAGATCGGAACCGCCGTCCAGCCCGCCGTCCGGCGCGGCTCATCGCCCGAGGTCTCGACCGGCTCATCCAGTGTCACGATCAGCACATATTTGGGATCATGCGCCGGAAAGGTCGAGGCGAAAGTGGCCACGACCTTGTCTTTATAATAGCCGCCCGTGGGCTTTGCCTTATCGGCCGTGCCGGTCTTGCCGCCGACCGCATAGCCCGGAACATCGCCAAAACTTGCAGTGCCGCGCACCACCACATCGCGCAGCATGCTACGGATCCGGGTTGATGTACGCTCGCTGATGATGCGTTCGCCTTGCTGGGGGGCAGGTGATTTCAACACCGTTGGCGTCACCCGCGTGCCGCCATTGACCAAGGAAGCATAGGCGGTGGCCAGATGCAGCGGGCTTGCCGACAGGCCGTGACCGTAAGAGATGGTCAGCATCGAAATCTCTGACCATCTTTTGGGCAGCAGTGGCTTAGCCCCCGGCGCTTCAATCAATTCAACCGGTGTGGCGGCCATCAGGCCCAAGGATCGCAAGAAGTCTTGCTGACGCTCGATCCCGATGAGTTGTGCTATATGCGCAGTGCCGATGTTGGATGACTTCACAATCACATCCGTGACCGAAAGTTCATTGCCGTAATTGTGAAAATCACGGATGCGGTATTTGCCCCAAACCATCGGGCTTTTGCTGTCCATCATCGTGTCGGGGCTGACAAGGCCAAGTTCCAGCGCCTGCGCCACCGTGAAAATCTTGAAGGTAGAGCCAAGCTCGTAAACCCCCTGAACCGCGCGGTTGAAAAGCGGGCTGTCGTCGGCATTGCCCTTGGTCAGTGGCTGCGGTCTGGTGTTGGGGTCAAAGTCGGGCAAAGAGGCCATGGCGATAATCTCGCCGGTATGCACATCCATCAAGATCGCCGCCGCGCCCTTGGCTTGCATAAGCTTCATGCCACCATCAAGCACCTCTTCGACGGTGGATTGGATCGTCAGGTCAACCGAAAGTTCCAGCGGCGCGCCACCATTGGCCGGATCGCGCAGCCAGTTATCGAAGGTTTTTTCAACGCCTGCGGTGCCGATGACTTCTGCCGATGCGACGCCCTCGCGGCCAAAGGCCGCCCCGCCGACGATATGCGATGCCAAGGCACCATTGGGATAAAGGCGCATTTCGCGGGGGCCGAACAACAAGCCCGGCTCGCCGATTTCATGCACCAGCTGCATCTGTTCGGGCGAGATTTTGCGCTTGATCCACAGAAACTTCTTGGCCCCGGTAAAGTCACGGATCAGCTTTTCAACGTCAAGATCTGGAAACACCATGACCAGCTTTTCAGCCGTGCCCATGGGGTCAACCATCTGTTGGGGCTGGGCATATAGGGCATGGGTGGCAAGGTTGGTGGCCAAAATCCGGCCCTGACGGTCGGTGATATCGGCGCGCCCGGTGGCAATGGTATTGGCCGAGGCGGAGCTGCGCGGCTCGACCGGTTCGCTTGAGGCAAGCACCGCCATACGCGACCCCACCGCCCCAAAGCCGATCACGAATGCAATCCCCAGCAGCGCAAGGCGTCCGCCGGCCATATTGCGGGCGGTATCGCGCATCGCCTCATGGCGCAATCGCAGGTTCTCGCGTTCAATCACATCGGGATTTTCGCCCTTGCTGCGGGCCGAAAGGATGCGGGCTAGCGGGCGAAGTGGCGTGCGGATCACTGGCTCTCCTCCAAGGACGCTATGGTTGCAATGGTGTTTGTGATGGAGTTCGGGTCAAACACAGATGGCGGCGCCGGGAACGTGACCTGCGACACAGCGCCAAACTGCTGCGCCTCAAACGGCAAAAGCCGAAGGCGTTCAAAGTTGATATCCGCCAATTCGCGCAATCTGTCGGGGCGGTTAAGATAGGCCCATTCGGCCCGCAACATGCCAAGGTTCTCGCGCAATTTGCCGACTTCGGCCTGAAGTGCCCGCAATTCGCCAAGCTCGCCTTGGGTGCGGTAATTCTCGCGGTAGGCCCAAAAACCAAGGGTCAGGATGGCAAGAGCCGCGAGAGAAAAAAAGAAGCTGCGCATGGGTTCAGCGTCCCTTCGTTTGGGGAATACGGGGAAGGCCAAGCGCCGATGTATCGGCTTGGCCTGCGGGGGCATCCGTGCGCCGCCCGATCCGCAGCTTGGCGGAACGTGCACGCGGGTTTTCGGCCAGTTCGACCTCATCTGGGCCAATGGCGCGGCGACTGTCGAGGGTAAAGGCCGCCGTGGTCTCAACCCGCGCCGGGGCATGACGGCTGCCTTGTGCCTCATTGCCCGAACGCAGCTGGAAAAACCGTTTGATCACGCGATCTTCAAGCGAATGAAAGCTAACAACGGCAAGCTGCCCCCCCGGCTTCAAAGCTCGCTCTGCCGCTGCAAGGCCTTGTTCAAGCTGGCCAAATTCATCATTCACGGCAATGCGGATGGCCTGAAAGCTGCGGGTCGCGGCATGGCTTTGGCCCGGCTTGGCACGCGGCAAGCAACGTTCAATCACACCGGCAAGCTGCAATGTCGTCTCTAACGGGCGTGCCGCGACAATCGCACGAGCAATACGGCGCGAGGCGCGTTCTTCGCCGTAGTGATACAAGATATCGGCAAGCTGGGCTTCGGAGAAGGTATTGACCAGGTCGGCCGCAGACAAGCCATCCACACCCATGCGCATGTCCAAAGGCCCGTCCTTCATGAAGGAAAAGCCGCGATCCGCCTGATCGATCTGCATGGATGACACGCCAAGATCAAGCGCCACGCCGTCAAGCAGCGCACCGGCAAGACTGTCCAGTTCTGAAAATGTGCCCGGCGCAAAGGTCAGACGGTCGCCGTAGTCAGCGGCCCAGGGCCTGGCCAGTTCGAACACCATCGGATCGCGGTCAACCGCGATGACCCGATCAGCGCCCGCCCCCAACAACCCGCGCGCATAGCCGCCCGCACCAAAGGTGCCGTCAAGCCATAGCCCCGAGACAGGAGCGACCGCCTTTAACAGCGGTCGCAACAACACAGGAATATGGGGGGCCGAAGCGGTTTTTGCGGCGCTGCCTGCGGCCATCACTCAAGCCCTCGAACGTGCGGGCAAAAGGCTGCGTGGATCGAAATCCTCGGGGTGCTGCTCGGCCAGTTTGCGGGTGCGTGAGCTTGCCTTTTCCTTATAGGTATCGGGCTTCCAGATTTTGAAATAGTCGCCTGCCGAAATAAAGAATGCCTCACTTGAAAGACCAATTTTCTCGCGCAATTTCTGCGGCAAGACCAGACGGCCATCATCGTCGATATTGGTTTCAAGCGACTGACCATGCATCAGCTCTTCAAGCCAAAGCCGCTCGTCCGAACCGCGCTGCATATCCTCGATCTGATCGTCAATTTCCTCGATGGCGCGCAGCGTCTAGACTTCAAGCCAGTCCTGATGTTTGCCGCCATAGACAATCACGATATTGGGGCGCAGACCCTCTTTCCAGTCGGGATCAGAGGATTCAATGACACGGCGAAAGGGCGCAGGGATGGAAACGCGACCCTTCGCGTCCACCTTATATGTATCCGACCCTCTGAACCTGCGTGCCACTGGCGCGCGCTCCTTCGTATTGCCCTTCCCCAGAGGCTTCAGACCCCCGGAATGACAACGGCGGATCGGGCTGCTGCCACTGCCCGATCCGCCGCCCTCGTTCCC
>JBATTI010000048.1:0-5673 GCA_049670445.1 Albidovulum sp.
CGGCGGTAAACGAACGCCGCACCGTTGATGTGATGTTACGCCGCAACGATGGGCGGGCAATCTTGGCGGTGCCGCGCAGGATCGGGGCGGCATCGCAACCCGGTATTGGCGTGATGGTGGTGCTGCGCGATCTCAACGGGCTTGACTACCGGCGCAACCGCGCCAATGGGCAAAGCACTGTCGCGCGCATGCCGTTTTTGGCCGAAAACCGCACCCGCGCTGATTTTGGCACGCAGCGCCGCCTCAGCCCCGATTTGCACCGGATCTTGTCGCGCGGCGAACGGGCAATGGTGCAAGGCACGCGGATCCTGATCACCGGCGAATCCGGCGTGGGCAAAACCGAGCTGGCAAAATATCTGCACAATAGCGTGGCGGATGCGAGCGATCCCTTTGTTGTGGTCAATTGCGCCTCATCCTCGGACGCGCTTTTTGCCGGTGCCATGTTTGGCGCGGATGCCGCCGGGGATCGCGGCCAGTATCAGGGGCTGATCGAGCAATCCGAAGGTGGCACGCTTTTTCTGGATGAAGTCGGCGAAATACCGATGTCTGCGCAGGCACTGCTTTTGCGGTTTCTTGAGGACGGGCTGATCACACGCCTTGCGGGCGGCCAGCACCGTGTTGTGAACGTGCGGGTGATTGCCGCCACCAACCGTGATCTGCGCCAGCTGGTGCGCGACGGCAAGTTCCGCGCTGACCTTTATTACCGGCTTGCCGTTGTGCCTTTGCATGTGCCGCCGTTGCGGGTGATGCCCGCATTGGCCGACCATCTGATCACGCGGTTCTTGCAAACCATCAATCAGCGCCGCCAGACGCCAATGCTCATACCCCAGCGCCTGCGCGATCGGTTGCTGGATTACGGTTATCCCGGCAATATCCGCGAACTGTCGAACATTATCCAGAAACTCGCGATCTTCATGGAGGATTCCGAGGATCTGGAAGAGGTAATGGGTGATCTGCTGTCGCCCATCGACATTCCCGGTCTTGATGGCGCTTTGGCGGGTTTCGCCCCCGGCGCCGCCTCCTTTGATCTGAAGACCGAAGTGCGCCGCTATGAGCGTATCTTGATCGACAAAGCCATCCGCGTTCACGGCAGCAAACGCAAAGCCGCAAATGCCCTTGGCGTCGATATCGGCACGATTGTGAGAAAAACGGCAGAACCGTCAGAGGCCACAACGATGGCCAAAGAAGACCAAACCAACATGGGAGATCACGGAAAATGAAGGATAAATTTTCAAAACTAACCGGTGTGAGTGTCTTGGCCCTTGCAACGGCATGCGCCACATCGCTGTCGGCCGGAGAGCTGAACATCCTCACCTGGGAGGGTTACGCCGATCCAAGCGTGGTTGAGCCGTTCGAGGCCGCAACCGGCTGCAAGGTCAGCGCGACATATGTCGGCTCAAACGACGATTTCGCACCGAAACTGGCCGCAGGCGGTGGGGTCTTTGATATTGTCACACCCTCAATCGACACGACCTTTTCGCTGATTGAGGCCGGGTTTGTGCAACCCATCGACATCTCGCGGATCGATGCATGGGGCGATCTTTATGCGCAGTTCACCTCCGCGCCCGGCATCCAGAAGGACGGTCAGTTCTACGGCGTGCCTTACGCATGGGGTGCTATCCCCTTCATGTACCGCAAGGACAAGTTTGACACCCCGCCCACGTCAATCGCCACACTCTGGGATCCGGCACTGGAAGGCCGCGTCTCGCTTTGGGACGATAAAAGCGCGCTTTATGTGGCGGCCCGTCTGAACGGCAATATGAATATCTATGACCTCTCGGATGAAGAGATCGCAGCGGCCCAGGCCAAGCTGATCGAACAGCGCCCCAATATTCGCAAATACTGGGCGACCGCTGGTGAATTGGTGGATCTATACAAAGCCGATGAGGTTTGGATTTCCAACACATGGGGCGGCTATCAGTCGGCGCTTTTGGCCGATGAGGGTATCGAAGTCGTTGAATTCATTCCCGAAGAAGGCGCCGAAGGCTGGATGGACAGCAATATGATCGTGACCGGCACACCGAATGAGGAATGCGCCTATCAATTCCTCAACATGGCGATCAGCAAAGAAGGCCAGCAAGGTGTTTTCAGCGTGAACGGCTATTCCTCGACCAATCCGGTCGCGGCGAAAGAGTTCATGACGCCCGAGGAATTTTCGGCACTGCACCAGGACGATCCGGCCTATCTGGACAGCCTGCTTTTGTGGGAAAATCTGGGTGACCGACTTGGCGCCTATACCAATGCCTGGAACTCGGTGAAGTCGCAGTAAATCTGCGCCGTCAGTAATCAACGGGGTCGCGGAACCGCCGCGGTCCTGCCAACGATGGCGGAGCAGCGCAAGTGGCAGAAATCATCAAGATCGAGAACGTGACCAAGACCTTCGGGAAAGTGGTTGGTGTCAACGACATATCTCTGAGCGTCGAAGAGGGAGAATTCGTGACCCTTCTTGGCCCGTCGGGCTGCGGAAAATCGACGCTGTTGCGCATGATCGGCGGCTTTGAAGAACCGACAAAGGGCCGCATCTGGCTGGCGGGGCAAGACGTGACCGACCTGCCCCCAAGCAAGCGCGCAGTGAACATGGTGTTTCAGGATTACGCCCTTTTTCCGCATCTGAGCGTCGGAAAGAACGTGGGCTACGGTCTGCGCGTGGCAGGTGTGCCCAAGCGTGAAGTGCTGACCCGGGCCACCGAGGCTTTGGCGCTGGTCGGGCTGGAAGATCGCTTCAATGCCTCTCCGCACCAGCTTTCGGGCGGGCAAAGGCAAAGGGTGGCCTTGGCGCGCGCCATCGTACGGCGCCCGAAGGTTTTACTGCTGGATGAACCCCTGTCAGCACTGGATGCAAGCCTGCGCGAGCAGATGCAGGTAGAGCTGAAGCACCTGCATACCAAGGTCGGCCTCACCTTCATTCTGGTCACGCATGACCAGACCGAGGCGCTGACCATGTCGGACCGGGTCGTGGTGATGCGTGACGGCAAGATCATGCAAAGCGGCAGCCCTCAGGCGCTTTATGAAAACCCCGGTACCGGCTATGTTGCAGGCTTTGTTGGCAGCACCAATCTCTTTCGCTCTCGGGTTGAGACCGGCGCAGATGGTGCGAAAATCTTATGCCATGGCCAACCGATCGAAGCGCCCGCCGCCGCCGCGGCCCTTGCGGGGCAAGAGCTGCTTTTTGGCTTCCGCCCGGAAAAGGCAACCTTGATCCGCGATGTGAAAACCGCAGGCCCCAGCGCGCTTCAAGGTACGGTCGGCGATGTTCTTTACCACGGCCAAAGTGCGCGGATCGCGGTTGATCTTGGCGGGGGGCGGGTCTTGGTTGATCTGCCGATCTCGGATGTGGTCGGGCCTGCGGGATTGCCTCAGACCGGCGACGTGGTTGCCATCGCGATCGAGTCGCGCAAGATCATGATACTGGCCGACGAGGCCGCCGCATGAGCGCGCCGCTGTCCCAGCGCCTGAGGCGGGCGGCGGTTTTGTCGCCGCCGCTTATGTGGACCTTCGTCTTCATGTTCGTGCCCTATGCAATCTTGTTCGTCTACAGCTTCTGGATCCAGAAATTCCCGACATTTGAACCCGCATTTCAATTCGGCAACTACCTGCAGATCGTAACCGACCCCCAGTATTTCCGCGTCATTCTGCGCACCCTCAAGATCGCGTTTTTCGTGTCCTTGGGGGCGGCGCTGCTGGCCTATCCCTATGCCTATTTCCTTGTCTACAAAGTGCGTAACCCCAATCTGCGCTTGGCGCTTTACATGGCCGTCGTGGCACCGCTTTGGGTGTCTTACCTTTTGCGCGCCTATACCTGGAAAACCATCCTGGGGACCACGGGCGTGCTCAATTCGTTCCTGATGTCGGTTGGCATCTTGTCGGAACCCTCATCGGTTTTTCTTTACAATCAAACCGCGATGATCGTGACGCTGATTTACGTGTTCATCCCCTTCATGGTGATGCCGATCTATGCGGTATTGGAAAAGATCCCGCGCAGCCTGACCGAAGCCTCCAGCGATCTTGGCGTGGGGCGGTTTCGCACCTTCCTGATGGTGACGCTGCCCTTGTCGATCCCCGGCATCGTCGCGGGCTTTACCATGACCTTTTGCCTGACCTTCGGCGATTTCATCGCACCCTTTTTGGTGGGCGGGCCGGATGGGCTGATGATCGCGAATGTGATCGCCTCGCAATTCGGGGCCGCGCTGAACTGGCCGCTTGGCTCGGCTCTGGCGCTGGTGATGTTGGTGATCGTTCTGACCATCATCGCCATCTCAGACCGGTTTGAACGCTATGGTCAGGGGAAATTCGCATGACGGCTGCGAACACCTCCAAACGCCGGAAAATGGCGCAGGTTGAGCGCATCTTCTGGCTTGCCGGCATCGGGCTTATCTTGGCCTTTCTCTATATCCCCATCGCCATTCTGGTGGCTTACGGTTTCAACGACTCGCGGTCGCTGACCTGGCCGATGTCGGGCTTCACGCTTAGCTGGTATGAAAAGCTGGCCGCGAACAGCCAATTGATCGACGCATTCTTCAACAGCCTCTATGTTGCCTTCTGGGCCACGACGCTGACCCTGATCATTGGCGTGCCCGCGGCCATCGTTCTTGACCGGGTTGAATTTCCCGGCAAGGGGCTGTTTCGCAAGCTGATCCTGCTGCCGATTGCGCTTCCCGGCATTATCACCGGCATTTCGATGCTGATCCTGTTCAGGATGATAGGCTTCAACCTGAGCCTTGAGACGGTGATCATTGGCCATGCCACGGCTTTGCTGGCGGTGGTTGTCACTCAGGTCTATGCCCGTTTGCAACGCGTACCCGCGAGCTTGCAAGAAGCCTCTGCCGATCTTGGCGCCTCGGGGCTGCAGACGTTTTTTCTGGTGACACTGCCCAATATCCGCACAGCGGTTATCGGGGCGGGACTACTGGCCTTCACACTGTCCTTCGATGAAATCCCGGTCACCTTCTTTCTGACCGGACGCGACAACACCTTGCCGATGTATATCTGGTCGACAATGCGGCGTGGGCTGACGCCTGAAATCAACGCCATAGGCACGATCATTGTGGCGATGTCGATCGTGATGATCGTCATCTCGGTCCTGCTGCTGCGCGACAAGAACGGATCAAGAAACAGATAGAAAAGAAAGGGAGAATGCGATGAACACCCAGATGAAAATTTCTGCCGACGTAACCAAGGGCGCCCTGATTGACGGAAAATGGGTCAAGGGCTCGGCGGGCACGTTCGAGGTTCGCAACCCGCATGACGGCAAGGTCTTGCACAATGTCGGGCGCTGCAATGCGGTGGATGCCGAAGCGGCCGTTGCCAGCGCGCGCCGCGCACAGCCCGCCTGGGCCGCCCTTTCGGTTATTGAGCGCGCACAGATCATGCGGCGTATCCACCAGCTCTTTCTGGAACGCGCCGAGCCGATCGCACAGATGATCACCGCCGAAATCGGCAAGCCCATCACCGATGCCCGCGAAGAGGTGTTTGAGTATTCAGCGCCATCCTGGGCGAAATCCGCCGAAGAAATTCTGCGCCACCGCGGCCTGTCGTTCCCCTCCACCCAAGAACGCACCACCAACAAACGTCTGGTGATGAACCACCGCCCCTTGGGCGTTGTGACCGCCATCACCCCTTATAACTTCCCCACCGATATTTCCTCTATCGCGCTCGCGCATATCGCGGCGGCGG
>JBATTI010000049.1:0-4251 GCA_049670445.1 Albidovulum sp.
CGGTAAGTCTGAGCTACTGACCCTAGATGCAGATGGAACAATGGCCCTGACCAAACTGCTTAACCGAACCGGCGCCGTTTCTCAGCAATCTTGTTCATTTCCAAACGGGTCTCAGGGTTATCGGGTAGCCTTTCGCGCCGCACGGCCTTGGGATCGACACCAATCAGAACGCAGACCCCCGCGTTGAGAGATCGGATAGCGTCCCTTCACCTAACCGGATCAAGACGCATCATATCTATACTGTATGGGAAGCGGCAGAGGCGCAGGGCCGTCATCGCCAGACGGTGGTCCGCTGGATCAAGAACAATGGCCTGATCGCCGACCGAACCCAGGTGCCATTGTTGATCTGGGGGTCTGACCTGAAGGACTTCGTCGGCATTCGTCGGGCAGAAGTCAGAACACGGCTGGCGCTGCACCATTTCTATTGCCTCGGTTGCAGGGGCCCGCAGGAGCCGGATGGCAAGTTCGCCGAATACACCCAGCAGACGCCGACCACCGGCATGCTGAAGGCGCTCTGTCCAGCCTGCGGCTGCATCCTCAACAAGGTGGTCATGAGGGCCGACCTCGCGGCCATTCGCGCCAAAAAAGAGGTCATAGTTCAACAGGCCAATTCAAGATTAGTGTCTCTGCTTTTGCTCCATTCACATTATACCCCAACAAGGGAGGCCCGGACTGATGGCAAAACGCAACTCGGCTAACCTGCGCCTCACGCGCAAATACCTGATTTGGCGCAAGTAGGCCAAGGGCTTGTCGGATGCGTCCGTCGACAAGTCTGCAGCCGCCATTTCCACTCATGAGACCTTCCTTGGCGGCAAGGACTTCCGCAGCTTCCATTTGGAGCGCGCGCGCAGCTTCAAGCGCCGCCTCACTTCTCAGCGAAATCTGCGCGCCGGGGCCAAGCTGTCGCAGTTCTCAGTCAATGGCGTGCTGCGCTAGGTTCAGACGTCCTTTAGTTGGCTCGCGGATCAGCCGAGCTACAAGTCCAGAATTTCTCGATCAGATATCGCGTTTCTCAGTGCCGACCGCAAATCGGATGCAGCGCGGCGCTCGTCTTGCTGGAAGCCACATCCGTCGCCCGCTCAGGTGCGTCGGCTTTTGCGCGGGATGCCGATCGTGTCAGTGCTCGAGCAGCGGGACCGCGCCTTCATTGCCTTTCTGTTTCTTTCCGGCTCACGTGAGGGTGCGGCCATCACGCTGCGGTTAGGGCATTCCGAACATTGGAAAGTGCCGCCTCCTTGTCCTGGACACGTTCCCGGCATCCAGTGATCAGGTCGACGCGGTATGCCTCAGCCGGATCAACCGCCTCAAGACTTGCGGCCAGTATCGCAAATCTGCGATCGATACATTGCGAACAGCGCCCGCAATGCGGGTATTGATTTGTCTGGTTGTGAACGTCAGCGCTGCTCCAGGTGAAGGCAATCTAGTCCGCCATACCAAGACGGGCGATGGTCTCGACAATCTCGGTCTTGGTGCGCCAGAGGAATAAGTTATCGACGCGCAGCGGCACTGTAAAGATGCGGCTGAAGAGATTCTGGAACCTCTCCAGCGTTTGCGGATGGGTTGTCCTGGTCGCCCGGGTTCCCAAGACATTGCCAACCGGTGTCAGGTTCAGGCTGAAAACTCCGTTTTCATAGAAGGACACACGGTCCCTGCCAAAAGCCACGGCTGTTGCCATGCCGAGGGCCGCGAACAGGAACGACCGGGCGCGATGGGTTCCTTCGGCGTTGGTGCCAACGCGCAGTTGCACACGCATCGGAACATGTTTCAGCATCTTTGCACCCAAGACTTCGGCCAGGTGTTTTTGCAAGGCTCGCTGGATCGGCGCTATCTTGATGGCCGAGAAGTGGCTGATCAAGGCAACCTTGTGCTTGCGGTCGATGATCTCTTCCAGCGCCCCGGCAAAGGAATTAAGTCCCCCCGAGAACATGAGCACTGTGTCAGGCCTCCAGGCCGATTCAGGCTCAAATTCGAAATACTTCGTCGGCCCGAACCCTTCGGCCTTCATTTGGACAAAGCCGAACTCAAACCGGTCAGCATAAAGAAACATCAGCGTCTCTTCCATTTGCCTTTGCAGGGCCGGTTCCGACCAACGGGCCAGCTCTCTCACCGGAACCTCGACTCTGAACCGTCGGTGCCATTTGGCACCCATCTGTTGATCCGCATGCCCACCGCGGCTGATCGAAGAATCAATGGCATAGACGAAGGCTGCAATCTCGATCAGATCAATTGCGATGCCAGGCAGCTGCGCGACAAGTTGCCGGCTCAAGTGGCCAATACGGAGCGAGAAGGATTTGACGTTTCCGTCAATCTCGAAGCGTAGTTGTTCATCACCCTCGCGGTCCGCAAGCGGCGCGAAGCAAGTTACGCTATACTCTGGCCGCGGCACGGCGCTGTCCAAGCTCGGACCTCATCTTCTTGAACGCATAGCGCGTGAAGTTGTTGATCTTCTCTTGGCTAAGAAATTTTCTCTTCCAGACAGTCTTGCCGTACCATCCGCCTGCAATGGCCTCGACAATCCGGTAGGCCTCAAAAGTATGCTTCAACAGAGCCCTATCGAATGCCGTCCGGCCAGCATCATCTGCAAACCGTTTGCCAGTCCCGGTGTGGCTCGCCAGTTCACAGCTCAGGTAATAGTCGAGCGATCGGTAAGAAAGCCGTGCAAAAAAGTCCCGTGCCAGACCGGCAAAGTTCTGTCCATTCGCGAAAGACGCCAAGACTTTCCTGATCTCTTGCGGAGTCGGGTCAAACATCGGCGGCAAGCGATCCCGCATCTGAACAGACGGGCTCTCAAGCAATGCAGGTCTTGCCAGTTCTCCCGCATCGGATGATCTGCCCTGGACAAAACCCTGCAGGCTGATTGCGGCGGTCAACCCGGCCAGAAGCCCGGTCACTGACCCCAGAACGCTCCGCTCAGTCCCGAGGCCTGCCATCGCAGTATCGAATCCCGGCGCCCTTGCCAACAATGGCAGCGTGACCAGCAACTGTGTCACGAACTGGAAATTGGGGTTCTCAGATGCGCGGCGCAAATCCGTTTCGGATGCCCTGGCTGCGGCTTCGGCCACGTCCTCCAGCGGCGCTGACGACTCCAGCATTCCGATAACATCGCGCCATTTCTTTGACTGTGGTAAGGTCCCGAGCCTGATATGCCCCATGCCGCCCCCCCAAACTCTCACTCAAGTTGAAACGCATCTGGCAAAAAAGCAAAGGAAATCTGTGCTATGCTTACCCTGCGCTTACCCACAAATAGCGGAGATAGCGATAGTTTCATCTAAGTGTTTGATTTATGTGGTGAGCCGGTCGGGATCCGAACCCGAGACCTACTGATTAAAAGTCAGTTGCTCTACCAACTGAGCTACCGGCCCATCACAGGGCGCTTCTTTAGGAAGCCCGCATGACAGGGTCAAGTGCAAAAGCGGCAAACACTGGCAAAATCGCTTTGCCAAGCGTATATGGGCCGCATGAAAGGCCTAAACGACACAGATGGCCAGCCGTTCATGAAAATGCACGGGGCGGGCAATGACTTCGTGGTGATCGACACGCGCGGGCGTAGCTCTGTGACGACGCCTGCGCTGGCGCGTGCTTTGGGGGATCGTCACCGGGGCGTGGGCTTTGACCAGCTTGCCGAAATTCGCCCCGCTAAGGACGCTGATTTTGAGCTGGTTTTCTGGAATGCCGATGGCAGCCGGGCAGGGGCTTGCGGCAATGCAACGCGCTGTGTCGCAGGCCATGTGATGACCAAGCTGGCGCGTGACCGCGTTACCCTTGTGACCGAGCGCGGCGCGCTGGTGGCCCAGCGCCGCGCCGATGGTCTGGTCAGCGTCAATATGGGCCAGCCACAGTTCGGCTGGACCGAAATTCCACTGGCACGCGATGTCGATCACCTGCACTTGCCATTGAAGGGTGATCCGGCGGCCGTTGGCATGGGCAATCCGCATTGCATCTTCTTCGTACGCGACGCTGCCGCCGTTGACCCCGCCGATACCGGCCCTGCCTTTGAACATGATCCGCTGTTCCCCGAACGCACCAATGTCGAATTTGCCAGCCTCATCGGCCTTGACCGCCTGCGCCTGCGGGTTTGGGAACGTGGCACAGGCATTACCCTTGCTTGCGGCTCTGGCACCTGCGCCACGGCGGTTGCGGCCCATCTGCGCGGCTTGACCGGGCGGCAGGTCACGCTTGAGGTTGACGGTGGCGTGCTGGAGGTTGACTGGCGCGACGACGGCGTATGGTTGACCGGACCCACAGCGCATG
>JBATTI010000050.1:0-3249 GCA_049670445.1 Albidovulum sp.
ACCCCCTGCCCTGGCTGTTTCCGGCCACCGCGGCGCTGATCGTCTTTGGCCTATACCCAATCCTTTATGCAATCTGGCTTTCGTTGTTCCGCCGCAATCCGGTCACCCGGGAAAATGTCTGGGAACCCGCGTGGAACTGGGGCAAGCTTTTGGGTGACCAACGGGTCTGGGACGCCATCTCGACAACCTATCTTTACACCGGCGTGGCGCTGGTGGTCCAACTTGTCCTTGGTCTGAGCATCGCGCTTTTACTCGACAGTGACCGCAAGGGGTTCGGGTTGATGCGGGCCTTGATGACCCTGCCCCTTGTGGTGCCACCTGCGGTTACGGGCATGATGTTCTTGCTCATGTACAACGGATCCTTCGGCGTTATCAGCCGCAGCCTTTACGCACTGGGCATCATATCGCCCTCGAACCCAATCCTGTCGACCGGTTCAACGGCCCTTCTGGGCGTCTTGATTGCCGATATCTGGCAATGGACGCCGTTCATGGTGCTGATCATGCTTGCCGGGTTGCGGGCACTGCCCAAAGACCCGTTCGAGGCCGCAGCCATCGACGGCGCCACCGCGTTTCAGGCGTTTCGCCGGCTGACCTTGCCGATGCTGTCGAAAATCATTGCACTGGCGGTGCTGATCCGCGGCATCGACCTCTTTCGCATCTATGATTACATCAAGGTCATGACCGACAGTGGTCCGGGCACCCGAACGGAAACGCTGACCGCCTATGCGGGTGCCGTCTACTTCAAATCGGCAAACTTCCCATATGCCTCGACGGTCGCGATCTTTTCTCTGGTGCTCGTCATTCTGACAGCCAGCCTTTTCATCAAGATTTTCAAGGTGAGGTTCTGATGCAGACGCCTCCTCTATACGTATTCCTGCGCTATCTGGCCGCCATCAGCATTGTGAGCATTTTCATGTTCCCGATCCTGTGGTGGGGGCTGACATCGATCAAACCCACCTCGGCGATCTTCAACAAGGACGGGATCGTCTTTTTCGACTTCATCCCGACTTTGGACAATTACCGGGTCACGGTTCTGGGCGCCAATCCGTCTGAACTGTCGGGCGGAAACACCGGATCCGGCACGACAATGGGAACCGGCGGCGAAAACTCCTATGACGGACGCCGCACCATTATGGACTCGATCATCATAGCCGTTGGCTCAACCATCCTGACCACAACATTGGCGCTTTTGGCCGCCTATCCATTGTCCCGCATGGTCTTTACCGGCAGCCAAGCCTACATGAACTGGATCCTGTCTCAAAGGTTCTTGCCGCCCATTGCGATCATCGTGCCGCTGGTGTTCATGTTCCATGATCTTGGCATCCGCGACACCCATATCGGGCTGATCATCGTCCATGCGCTGATCAATCTGCCGATCGCGCTATTGCTGCTGAAATCCTTTCTGGACGACGTGCCAAAAGACGTCGATCAGGCCGCGATGATTGATGGCGCCACCCGCTGGCAAAGTTTCCGGCTTGTCGTGCTGCCGATGATCCGCGGCGGGGTCGCGGCAACTGCGGTATTGTGTTTCGTGTTTTCCTGGACCGAATTCCTGCTGTCACTGTTCCTGACCAGCTCGATCCGCACTTTGCCGGTCAAGATAACAACCTTCGTCACTTCAACAGGGTCCGAGTGGGGATTTATCTCTGCCCTCGGCACCTCAGCCATGCTGCCCAGCTTCATCTTCATTCTGCTGGTTCAACGGCATCTTGTTCGCGGCCTGACCATGGGGGCGATCAAAGACTAACCAAAACCATACGCAACCAGAACGACCAACAAGGAGAGGACTAATGAGTTTCAAGAACTTTCAAAGACAGACGTTCATCGTCGATGCGGCGAATGCCTATTCTCAAAAGAAGATCTCTAAGCGTGACTTTCTGAGGAAGATGGGCATGGCCGGCGTCGGCTTCTCGGCCTTCTCTGCCGGTATGCTGGGCACATCGCGCCGGGGGTTCCTCGGCACCGCCGCAGCCGCCAGCACGCCAGACGATGTGGCGAACTTCCTGCGCGAGGCAGGCAAGCCTTTTGCAGGCACAACCATCCGCTATACATCCGAGGCGACACCGCCCACGGTTGTCGTGAACCAGCTTAAAGGCGAATTCGAGGAACTGACCGGCATCAAGGTCGAGATCGAGATCGTACCGCTGGAGCAGGTGCTGGCCAAGGCGACCCAGGACGTGCAGGGCCAGCTTGGCACCTATGACCTTTATTACATCGACCAGGCCTGGCATTCGATGTTCTATCAAGACACCATCGACCCGGTTGAATACTACGCCGAAAAACCGGATCTGGCGATGCCGGACTTTGACTTTGACGATTTCTCGGCACCGCTGGTCGAAGGTATCTCCAAGATCGGTGACAAATGGGTCGGCATTCCTTTCGACATTCCGATCTTTACCTTCATGTACCGCAAGGATCTGCTGGAAAAGCACGGAATCGCTGTACCGCAAACCTATGACGACTTCACAGCGGCGGTAAAACTGATCACCGCAGCCGAGAAAGAGAACGGCATCTACGGCACCGGCCTTCAGGCCAAATCCGGGCACTATTCGCTGGAATGCGACTGGTCTCAGGCGGTCTGGGGTCATGGCGGGTCGATCTTCCGTGCTGACGGCACCTTCTCGGGCAATGACGAACAAGGGATCATGGGGCTTGAATGGTATCAGGAGCTGATCGCCAACGCGCCGGCGACCTCGCTTGAATCCACCTGGGATGGCCAGTGGCAGATGATGCATGCCGGTCAGGTGGCGATGGTTCAGTCTTGGGATGAGTTCTTCCCGGGCATGGACGGCGACGATTCACCGGTCAAAGGCCTGTGGGAAACCACGGTTCCCCTGCAAGGGCCGCATACGTTGCGTGCGCGCGCCGATGCAGGCTTTGGCGAGATCCCGCAATGGGGCCATCAGGGCGGCTCTTCGATTGCGTTGTCGCGCTATTCCAAGAACATCGATGCGGCCTGGCTTTTCTTGCAATGGGCCTGTTCCAAAGACATCATGACCCGCTGCACGCTGGAGGGTGGTTTTGCGCCAATGCGCAATTCGTCCTTCGCCGATCCGAGGGTCAAGGAAAAGGAACGCGTCGGACCGGGCACGACCCGTCACTTGCCGATCGTCAAGGAAACCATCGACAAATACATGGCGTCCGAACCGGATATGCCGCTTTGGGCAGGTCTGTCGTCAAACGAAATCCCGACAGAGCTGGGCAAATTGTTGACCGGTCAGGACTATGGCGGCAGCGCCAAGGCCTGTA
>JBATTI010000051.1:0-2422 GCA_049670445.1 Albidovulum sp.
ATGGCCGTTCTCATAGGCCATGTAGGCCGGGGGGAAAAGGGTGGGGACGCCAGCAATTTGCGAAAAACGTCCGTCTATTCGCGAAAACACGGGGTTTGGCGTTTCTGCCTTGGGGGGCTTGCGAAAAACCGGTGCGATCAGGGGCCCCGGCGCGGCGCCGTTGGGCAAAAAAAGAGGCCGAGCAATGCTCGGCCCAAGTCCAACAGGGAGGTAGAAGGTGAGAGGAGTTTCCTCAACACGCACCTTCTGTATCTGATTTAGGATCAGCCACCCGCCCGATCAAGCATAAAATGCGCATAATGCGACATGGCCGCTATGCGTTGCTGTCATGCCTCAATTGGTTGGCAGACCAATGATTTGATCACGCCGGTGCCTGCCCCGATTGCAACCGCCGGTAGGTCATGATCTCATCCGTGACGAAATCACGAAAGGCGCTGACCCGTTTGGAATGCCGCAGCTCTTCTGGATAGGCCAGATAGACCGGCACCTCACTGGATTCCAGATCCGGAAACACCCGCACCAGATGCGGGAAATCCTGCGCAAGATAGTCGGGCAAGACGCCAATGCCAAGATGGTTCAGCACCCCTTGCAGCACCCCGAAATAATGGTTCACGGTCAGGGTAGAGCGGATATCATGCGCCATCAGGCTTTGCACAAGGCTGGCCCCGGCTGCGACCTGCGCTGTGTTGGGGTTTTGACTGATCAGGCGATGTTCGGCAAGGTCGTCCATAACCAGGGGCGTCCCACGGTCGGCCAGATATTCGGGCGTTGCATAAAGCCGCATGCGAATATTCATCAAGCGACGCCGGATCAGATCGGCCTGACTGGGCTCTTTCATCCGGATCGCCACATCTGCTTCGCGCATCGGCAGGTCAAGAACACGCTCTTCCAGCATCAGTTCGATCTTCAGATCGGGGTATTTTTCGTAAAGCTTCGGCAGCCGCGGGGCAAGCCACAAGGTCCCGAACCCGGTGGTCGAGGTGACGCGCAGATTGCCGAAGACCTCATCCTCGCTGTCATGGATCCGCGCGGTCGCAGCCTCCAGCCGCTTGTTCATCGAATTGGTTGCCTCAAACAGTAATTCGCCTTGTTCCGTTAGAATCAGCCCGCGTGCATGGCGGTGAAAAAGCGTGGCATCAAGGCTTTCTTCCAGCGCGCGGATCTGGCGACTGACGGCAGATTGGCTCAAGTGCAATGTCTCGCCCGCATGGGTCAGCGACCCCGCCGCCGCGACCGCGTGAAATATTCTGAGTTTGTCCCAATCCATATGCGTCTGCCCAAGTATTAATTACGCGGTGGCACGAATAATTCTTGTCCGAACCTGACCCGCGCTTCCCATCCTTCATAGCTGGGATGCACATAGGGGCCAAAGGTAAAGATTGTAAGGGATTGAGATTTTGCTTTATGGGTCAGTATTTTTGACCTATACTGATAGCACCATCAAGCCCCAAGGAGCGTGCAATGAGCCGCATCGACGTCAGCCTGAAAGACAGATTTGACCTCACGAGGTCGCCAATCTTGCTGAACGGCACCCAGGCGTTGCTGCGAATGATGCTGATGCAAAAGGCCCGTGACCGGGCTGCGGGCTTCAATACCGCTGGCTATGTGTCGGGTTACCGCGGATCGCCGCTTGGCGCGGTTGACCAGCAGATGATGCGCGAAGCCGCCTTGCTGGGCGAAAATGACATCCGCTTTCAGTCCGGCCTGAACGAAGATCTTGCCGCGACCGCGATCTGGGGCACCCAACAGGCAGAGCTGCATGGCGAGGGGCTTTTTGGCGGGGTTTTCGCGCTTTGGTACGGCAAGGGGCCCGGCGTGGACCGGTCGGGCGATGTGATGCGCCATGCAAATATGGCGGGTACTTCGCCTTTGGGTGGAGTGGTCATGGCGATGGGCGATGACCATACCGGCGAATCCTCGACCGTGCTGCATCAGTCCGATTGGGCGATGGTGGATGCCTATATGCCGGTGGTCAGCCCGGCCGGTGTGCAAGAGATTATGGATTACGGGCTTTACGGCTGGGCGCTCAGCCGCTTTGCCGGGGTCTGGGTGGGGCTGAAGGCGGTGAAAGACACGGTTGAGGCAACCGCCGTGGTTGACGGCGACCCTTTCCGGCTAAACTTCGTGACCCCGGATTTCCCCATGCCCGAGGGTGGCTTGAACATTCGCCTTGGCGACACGCCGGTTGACCAGGAAGCCCGGATGATCGACCACAAACGCTTTGCCGCCGAAGCCTTCGCGCGCGCCAACCGCATCGACAAGCGGGTCTGGGGCAGGCCGGGTGCCAAGATCGGCTTGGTCGCGGCGGGCAAGAACTGGCTTGATCTGGTGCATGCGCTTGATCTTTTGGGCATTGACGCGGCCGAGGCTGAACGGCTGGGGATCACCACCTACAAGATCGGTCAGGTCTTTCCACTGGACA
>JBATTI010000052.1:0-9925 GCA_049670445.1 Albidovulum sp.
CCCCAGGACCGCCTCAAGCAAAGGCAGATGGCACAAGGTGCCGTAAAGAAACTGCGCGGTCACGGCTTCGGCCTTAACGCCAGCGCCGCGAGGCCCATTCGGCCAGACACCCCGCCAGGGCGCCGCCGCCCAAAAGCGCGATAAGCACGTCATATTCCATGCTTATCTGCGCAAGTTCCGTCCCGATTGAAATCGCCCCGACCACCGCCTCCATCGGGCCGTCATAGGTGCGCCGAAATGCCAGAACCAACATCTCTTCCACGGACACAACCACCAACCCGCAGAAATAGGTGACAATCGCCGCCTTGAACCCGGCATTCGCCGCCGACCGCATCCCGTCGCCCACATCCGGCCCCAGAACCCGCCAGCCGCAGATAAACCCGATGACCGCGCAAACGATCGAGAACACGCCGAACTGCGTGCCTTCAGGCATATAGGGCTTGATGATCTCGGCCGTGAAGAAGGCCACCAAGGCCATGGCGAAAGCGGCGAAAAGCTTGGCTGCTGTGGGCATTCAGGTTGCGGGCCTTTGCACTGTGATCTGCGTTACGTCACAGTTTCCGCCGCGAAAGGCCCCAGCGCAAGAGGTTAGATAAAAATTCCACATGCGCCGGAAGCGTTCGTCAAAGCCCATGCGCGCAACTTCGTTCCATTGGTCGTTGAAAACACCATGCCAACGGCGCAGGGTCTGGCTGTAGCTTTCGCCAAATTCAAAAGATTCCACCACCCCAAGGCCTGCGCGCATAATCTCCTGGCGCAAGGCCGTGGGCGATGGCAGCATACCACCCGGAAATATGTATTTTTGAATGAAATCAACGCCTTTTCGGTAAACCTCAAAGCGTTTTTCTTGCAAGGTGATGATTTGCAGCGTCGCATTGCGGCCCGGGTTCAGGCGCTCTCGCACCGTGTTGAAATAGACCGGCCAGTATTTTTCGCCGACCGCCTCGAACATCTCGATCGAGGCGATGCCGTCATATTGGCCCCGCTCATCGCGGTAATCCTGCAACTTGATCTCGACCCGGTCCGACAGCCCGGCGCGTGCAATCCGCGCGGTGGCATAGTCATGCTGGGCCTTGCTGATCGTCAACCCCGTCACTTTCAGGCCACGTTCGCCCGCCGCATATTCGGCAAAGCCACCCCAGCCGCAGCCAATTTCAAGCACATGTTCGCCCGGACGCGCGCCCATCCGGTCCACCAATGACGCGTATTTGGCCTTTTGCGCCGCCTCAAGGCTTTCCTGGCCATTTCCAAACAGGGCTGACGAATAGGTCATCGTATCATCCAGCCACAGCTGGTAGAATTCATTGCCCAGATCATAGTGATAGGCGATGTTCTTTTTGGCCTGACGGCGGCTGTTGGCGCGCAAAAGGTGGCGCATCCGTTCAAACACCCGCACCAGCCCCATCCCCGGAAAACCATCGTAAAGCTCTTGATTATCGGCATGGATAAGATCCATGAAGGCCTGCAGATCCGGGGTGGTCCAGCCACCTTCCAGATAGGCCTCGCAAAAGCCCAGATCGCCCTCGCGGATCAGCCGCGCGAAGATATCCGCATCAATCACCTCGATCTCGGCCATGGGTCCGGTCGGGCTGTTGCCGGCGCGAAACCGGCGCCCGTCGGCAAGGACGAAATCAAGACTGCCATTCTTCAAAGTGCAAGCCACGCGAAAGACCTGCGCGAAGTAGCGCGGCAATCCGGCTTGCCCTTCGGTGCTGTGAAAAACTTCCATCGTTTCACCCCCCGGCTTGCTGAAAGCTTAGCAAACCTTGGGCCAAACCGGCAATACCTTCGTTTGTTTCCTTATCTTATTGATTGTTAAACGCTTTAAGTGCCTTCAGCGCTTTTTCGCGCCCCTCGGCCAAAGCGGCTCTGGGCTTTGGGCAGGGCTGATCCGGGCGCAACTGCCAGCCGCGCGGGACGGCGTCGAAATAGGCAAGTGCTTCGGGCGGCGGGGTCGCCTGGCCCTCGGCGATATAGCGGTTTCGATAGCTGCCGTCGGGATCGAACCTTTGGGCCTGAAGATCCGGGTTGAACACCCGAAAATAAGGCGCTGCATCGGGGCCAGAGCCTGCAACCCATTGCCAGCCCATCGCATTGGCCGCCGGATCCCAATCCACCAGACAATCCTCGAACCAGCCCAGACCAATGCGCCAATCCGTCAGCAGATGTTTGGTCAGATAAGAGGCCACCACCATCCGCACGCGGTTATGCATCCGCCCGGTCACGTAAAGCTCTCGCATCCCGGCATCAACCAAGGTGATCCCGGTCATCCCCCGCCGCCAGCTTTCGGCATCGGCATTGTCGCCGCGCCAGCCAAACCCATCCCAGCCCGCCCGCCATGACTTGCGCGCCAGATCGGGGTTATGCGCCATCAGATGCCAGGCAAATTCGCGCCAGCCCAGTTCTGACAGGAACTTTTCCGCACCCGATTCTGGTGCACCAAAGCCGGTGTTCAGCGCCGCCCACCAGATCTGACGCGCCGAGATTTCGCCCCATGCAAGGTTCTCCGACAGCCCCGATGTGCCCGCCCGCGCCGGGAAATCGCGCGCCCTTGCATATTGCGGCAAATCCTGTGCCAAAAAGCCCGCCAGACGGTCAAGTGCCGCGTCCTCGCCAATGCGCAGATGCGGGCGCAGAACGCGCGCGCCGCGCTGCATGGCGGCCGACATATGCCAATCGTCCAGATTGTCGCCGCGCGGCCAGCCCGAGGGCGCGCGCAGCTGCGCTGGTGCTGGCAAAGGCGCACCGGGGTCGCGCATCCGAATTGCGCGCCAAAACGGCGTGAACACCGCATAGGGCTTTCCCGCCCCGTTCAGCACCGAGCCCGGTTCAAACAGGATTGACCCCGCGAAGCTGCGCGCCTCGATCCCGCCGGCCTTCAGCGCCGCTTTCACCCTGGTGTCACGGGCGATATGCGCAGGCTCATAATACCGGCTCCAATAGACCGCCTTGGCGCCCGTCTCATGGATCAGGCCCTGCAAGACCTCCAGCGCATCGCCTTGCCGCAAGATCAGCCGCGCGCCAAGCCCTTGCAAAGACGCCTCCAACGCCGCAATCGCCAGCCCCAGCCGGTATTTGGGTGCGGCACCCAGCCGGGCCGTGGTCTCATCATGGATGAACACCGGCAAGACCGCCCGCCCGCTTTGGGCCGCCGCCGTCAAAGCCGCGTGATCACCCAGCCGCAAATCACGGCGGAACCACAACAGGATCGGGCCGTCAGCCAACTTCAGACATCACCGGCCATGCGCAGTCACAGCACCCGGTCAAGGGCGCCGATCAGGCGCGTTACATCCTCAGGACGGGTGTAATGCACCATCGACAGGCGCAAAACGCCGCGATCAAGATCAACCCCCATCGCGGTCAGCGGGCGGACGGCATAGAAATCCCCGGCCCAGCAATTTAGGCCCTGGGCCGAAAGCGCCTCTGACACGGGCTCAGCGGCGCGGTCAAGGGCTACGGCGACCGTGGGCGCACGCCGGGCGGCATCACGCGGGCCGATCAGGCGCAGATCATTGCGCGCGGCCAGATAATCCAGCAACGGTTGACATAAGCTCACCTCATGCGCGCGCAAAAGATCATGCACCGCCGCCCCGCGTCTTGCGGCATCGGCTTCGGGCGCGAAGTGATGGTCATGGACCGCATCGAAATAATCGGCCATCCCGGCACAAGCGGCGATCTGCGCATGATCCGGCCCCGCCGGGGTGAAGCGTTTGTAAAGAGCGCCTTCGTTGAAGTAATGCCCCTGATTGGGCAGCCGCATCCCCAGATCACGGCGGATAATCATGATGCCCTGATGCGGCCCGTAAACCTTATAGGCCGAGAACAGATAGATATCCGCACCCAGTTCCGCGACATTCGGCAGCCCATGCGGCGCATAGCTGACCCCGTCGACACAGGTCACCGCACCTGCATTATGGGCCATGGCCACGATTTCAGCCACCGGGTTGATCTCTGCCACCACGTTCGAGCAATGCGGAAAACACACCAGCCTGACCTTGCCATCCGCCAAAAGAGCGGCCAGCTTCGCTTGGTCCAGATGCCCGGTATCAGGGTCGATCTGCCATTCACGAACCTCGATCCCCTCATCGGCAAGCCTGCGCCATGGCCCCGAATTGGCCTCATGATCCTGGTTGGTCACCACAATCGCCTCGCCGGGTTTCAGCCCGCGGCGGAAGGCTTGCGCCAAGACATAGGTATTGGCGGTGGTTGACGGGCCAAAGCTGACCTCATCGCCCGCCACCCCCATCATCGCGGCCAGCCGCGCGCGCGCCTCATCCATCTCTGCGCCCCCGGCCTGCGCTGCCCCATAGGGCCCGTAGGGCTGCACCTTGCGTTCCTTATAGAACCGCGTCAGCCGGTCGATCACCTGCCCACAGGCATAGGATCCGCCCGCATTTTCAAAAAACGCCTGATCGGCAAGCTCTGGCACCGAAAATGCCGGGAATTGCTTGCGGATAAAATCATTGTCCAGGGCCACACCATCTCTCCGGTCATTGGGAATTTCGCCTGCACCCTAACGCGGGTTTCGCGGGTGATAAAGCCCGGCCTGCACCGCTTGATGCAGGTAACGCAAGGGAATGCGCCCTTGCCCCCCGGCCCGGCCCTGATCGGGGTCCGCCCGCCTGCCCCGCCCCGCCTTGCTTGTGGTCCGCTTCCTGGGGCGTTATGTCTGGCGCCGTGGCGTCTTGTTACGCCGCAAGCCCCAAAAAACTCAGGATTATCCGTATCACTATGGCGAACGACCGAACGCAAAGGCAAAAACTGGCGGATTTCGCCGCCAATGCGGTCTTGCGGCTGCTGATCGGTCTGGGGCTGGCCCTGCCTTACCGCTGGCGCGTGCCGCTTGCGGGCAAGCTGACCCGCCTCGTGATCGCACCCATCGCGGGGTACCGGGCCCGGGCGCGCGAAAACCTTGCGCTGATTTTCCCCGGCGTCCCCTTGGCAAAGCGCCATGAGATTGCCGATCAGGCCTGCGACAACGCCGGGCGCACATTGATCGAGAATTATTCAAGCCGCAAACTGATGGCCCGGATGCAAGGCGTTCAGATCACCGGCCCCGGTGATGGCGCGCTGCAAGCGGCCCATGCGGCAGGCCAGCCGGTCATTCTGGTGACAGGGCATTTTGGCAATTACGAGGCTGGCCGCGCCGCCCTGGTCGGGCGCGGCTATGCCATCGGCGGGCTTTACCGGCCCATGCGCAACAGCTTTTTCAACGAACATTACGTGCGCACGATGGAGGCCTTTGGCGGCCCGGTTTTTCCGCAAGGCACCCGCGGCACCGCCGGTTTCGTGCGCCACCTCAAGGCGGGCGGGCAATTGGTCTTGTTGTTCGATCAGAATGTTGTTGAAGGCAAGCGGCTGGATTTTCTTGGTTATCCCGCGGCCACGGCCACTTCTGCCGCCGACCTGGCCTTGCGCTACGGCGCGCTGCTCATCCCCTTTTATGCCACCCGCCAGCCCGACGGGCTAAGCTTTGCTGTCGAGCTGGAAGAACCCGTCGCCCATAGCGATGCGGTCACCATGACCCAACGTCTGAACAACAGCCTTGGTTCACGAATTCGCAAAAATCCGGGTCAGTGGTTCTGGATTCACCGGCGCTGGAAATAGCCCGCAACCTGATTTATCGCCGCACCAAGGGTGCTTGAAACCACCTAACGGCTGACAACCGCCGCCAAAATCCGCCCCGGCCCCGGTTCCTGAATGATCACCACGGCAGGTTCATCGCCCTTGGCCTTGACCTCCAGCCCCAGAGGCTCTGCGCCGTTCCAGGTTCCGATCTTTTCCCAGCTGGTGACGGTATTGGAATATTCGATCGTGCGTCCGGCATTCTCGCCGCGCTTCACCGCCACGGTGGCGGACGGGATGTAACGCACCAGCTGCACAAGGCTGCCCTCGGGGATTTTCGCCGCTGCCGTGGCCGATATGCGCAAGCGGCCGCCATCGCGGGTCACCTTCAATACCGGATCACCGGCCCCCCGCGCGCCGCGCAGCAATGACGTCAATTCCGAGCGCCTCTGCCCCACAAGCCGGTCTTGACCGTTGATCACCATTTGCGGCGTATAGATCATCTTTTCGCCCGCCGCCTTGGCATAAGACCGCTGACGCTCCGCAAAGGCTTTTTGCCCGAAGGTGTCTTTCCAGCCAATGTAATCCCAATAATCAACATGCAACGCGAGGGCGATCACATCCTTGCGGCTGGCAAGTTCGGTCAATACCGCATCGGCCGGCGGGCAAGATGAACAGCCTTGCGAGGTGTAAAGCTCTATCACCACGGGGTTTTCGGCGGATTGCGCCAGAACCGGGCCGGCAAGGCCCAAGGTGATGAGTGACAAAGCCATCAAGACTGCGCGCATGATCTGACCCGATTTCAAAGTGTGCACCGGCAAGATCCGGCTGTTGATCAAAACCTAATAGCATAGGCAAGCTATTGCCAATCAACCCTTGAACCCCAACATGCAAGTTTCCGTGAACCGCGTTACAATGGTGTCACGCCTTGCTGGCATCCCTTGGTGGCAAGCTTGCCAATATCTGCATACATTTGTATACAGAGCCGAAATCAATAACCGAGCCACTGCCTGCACAGGGCCTCTGGCTTGAACCTTGGCCGTTGATACGGCATTAGCTTTTTCGCACTACACATACGTTCGCTCTTTAGGGAGACTGCAATGACCATCGTCACCGGAACCGATACCGCCAAAACCCGCCGCACAATGACTGCGGATGGGAAATCCATCGCCTATTACTCGATCCCCGCGGCCCAGGCCGCCGGTCTGGGTGATTTCTCCAGACTGCCCGCCGCCCTCAAGGTGGTTCTGGAAAACATGCTGCGGTTCGAAGATGGCGGTCGCACGGTTTCGGTTGAGGATATCAAGGCTTTCGCCGAATGGGGCGCCAATGGCGGCCAGAACCCGCGCGAAATCGCCTACCGCCCGGCCCGGGTCCTGATGCAGGATTTCACCGGCGTGCCGGCCGTGGTTGACCTTGCCGCCATGCGCGACGGCATCAAGGCCCTTGGCGGCGATGCGCAAAAGATCAACCCGCTCAACCCCGTTGATCTGGTCATCGACCATTCGGTGATGATCGACGAATTTGGCACCCCCCGCGCCTTCCAGATGAACGTTGACCGCGAATATGAACGGAACATGGAACGCTATGTGTTCCTGAAATGGGGTCAAAACGCCTTTGAAAACTTCCGCGTCGTGCCGCCCGGAACCGGCATCTGCCATCAGGTGAACCTTGAATATCTGGCGCAAACCGTCTGGACCGACAAGGATCAGAACGGCGTCGAAGTCGCCTACCCTGACACGCTGGTCGGCACCGACAGCCACACCACCATGGTCAATGGCCTTGCGGTTCTTGGCTGGGGCGTTGGCGGGATTGAGGCGGAAGCGGCCATGCTTGGGCAGCCCGTCTCAATGCTGATCCCCGAGGTTGTCGGCTTCAAGCTGACAGGTGCGATGGTCGAAGGCACCACCGCCACCGATCTGGTGCTCAAAGTCGTGCAAATGCTGCGCGCCCACGGCGTTGTCGGCAAGTTCGTCGAATTCTACGGCGACGGGCTTGACCACCTGCCTTTGGCCGACCGCGCCACCATCGCCAATATGGCGCCCGAATACGGCGCCACCTGCGGCTTCTTCCCGATTGACGCCGAAACCATCCGCTATCTGCATATGACCGGCCGCGATGAAGACCGCATCGCTTTGGTGGAGGCCTATGCAAAGGAAAACGGCATGTGGCGCGGGCCCGATTATGACCCGGTCTATACCTCGACGCTGACGCTTGACATGGGCAGCATCGTGCCTGCCATCTCCGGCCCCAAGCGCCCGCAAGATTTCGTCGCGCTGACCGATGCCAAATCCGGTTTCGCGCAAGAAATGGACGCGACCTTCAAGCGCCCTCAGGGCAAGGAAGTGCCGGTCGCGGGCGAAGATTACACCATGTCTTCGGGCAAGGTCGTCATCGCCTCGATCACCTCTTGCACCAATACCTCCAACCCTTACGTGATGATCGGCGCCGGTCTGGTGGCGCGCAAGGCGCGCGCGCTTGGCCTGACCAGCAAGCCATGGGTCAAAACCTCACTCGCGCCCGGATCGCAGGTCGTGTCGGAATATCTTGAGGCCGCGAACCTGCAAGAAGATCTTGACGCCGTGGGCTTCAACCTTGTGGGCTACGGCTGCACCACCTGCATCGGCAATTCGGGCCCCCTGCAGCCCGAAATCTCGGCGGCCATCAGCGAAGGCGATCTGGTCGCCACCGCCGTCCTCTCCGGCAACCGCAATTTTGAGGGCCGCATCAGCCCCGATGTGCGCGCCAACTATCTGGCCTCGCCGCCCCTCGTCGTGGCCTATGCCTTGGCCGGTGACATGAACATTGACCTCACGTCCGAGCCTTTGGGCATGGGCACCAACGGGCCTGTCTTCCTCAAGGACATCTGGCCCACCAACAAGGAAATCGCCGATCTGGTCCATGCAACCGTCACCCGCGAAGCCTTCCAGAAGAAATATGCCGATGTCTTCAAGGGCGATGCCAGATGGCAAGATGTGAAGGTCACGGAATCGGAAACCTATGATTGGCCCGCAACCTCGACCTATATTCAGAACCCGCCCTATTTTCAGGGCATGTCCAAGACCAAGGGCACGATCGCCAATATCAAGAACGCGCGCATCCTGGCACTTTTGGGCGATATGATCACCACCGACCACATCAGCCCGGCAGGCTCGTTCAAAGACACGACCCCGGCGGGCAAATATCTGACAGACCGTCAGGTCGCCCCGAAAGAGTTCAACTCTTACGGTTCGCGCCGTGGCAACCACGAAGTGATGATGCGCGGCACCTTCGCCAATATCCGCATCAAGAACGAAATGCTTGATGGTGTCGAAGGCGGCTATACTATTGGCCCCGATGGTGCCCAGACATCCATGTTTGACGCCTCAATGGCCTATCAGGCCGCTGACACAGCTTTGGTGATCTTTGGTGGCATCGAATATGGTGCAGGCTCCAGCCGTGATTGGGCCGCCAAGGGCACCAGCCTGCTCGGGGTGAAGGCCGTGATCGCCGAAAGCTTTGAGCGTATCCACCGCTCCAACCTCGTCGGCATGGGCGTTATCCCGTTTGAGTTCACCAATGGCGACACCCGCAAATCCCTTGGCCTCAAGGGGGATGAGACAATCTCTATCTCCGGCCTCGACGGCGACCTGAAGCCCCACGCTTTGGTGTCTTGCACGATCAGCTATGCCAATGGTGCCGAAAAGACCGTGCCAATCAAATGCCGGATCGATACAGAGGTTGAAATTGAATATGTCGAACATGGCGGTGTTTTGCATTACGTGCTCAGAAACCTCGCACAGGGCTAATTCACTTCCGCAGATCAGACATGGATGCCCCGGCCAATCGCCGGGGCATTTTTGCATGCGGCCCCAAATCGCCGCATCAAATGGCGATATCTTCGGGCCAAACCGCCAAATATCCACAGAATCACGTCGATTATCGCGCGCCCGGCGCTTTGCGTGCTTGATGGCGCGCCGGGGCCATGGGGCGGGATTTTGGGGAAGTTACCCCCAAAACCTGTCTAAAAGTTAGTAACCCCAAGCGAGCCGGAAACAGTCATTTTCATCCACCCGCCGGATTCTGCGCCTCAAGCCACTTGGCCGAAAGCGCCGGTTAACGTATAGTTTACCCATAGTAAGGAACGACATTGAACGGTTAGTTTAGAGACGAAAGCCAAAGATCAACAACGCTGGATTGACCAGCGGATCGAGGCAGAATTTGGTTTAAGAAACCCGCAGCTAATTATTTAAGGCGGGGCATTAAAGTGAAACGCGACCGTCCCGTCGCCGGATCTTAAAATAAGGAAAGCGCCCCGTCCCGCCGGTCGGGGCGCTTTCTATTTTCCGCCCCCCCGCGCAGGTGATCTTCGCGCAATCTT
>JBATTI010000053.1:0-10454 GCA_049670445.1 Albidovulum sp.
AATGAAGACCTGCGCGGAACTGCCCAGCTGATCGCCGATCTGCGCGACCATGATGCGATCAACGAAGCATTGGTCAACCTTGCCGCCCTGACCGGGCTTAACGACACGGTTCTGGCCCAACTAAGCGCCACCCTCCCCCTGGCCGAATCCACGGCCCAAACCGCCACCAGCCGCCTGTTGACCTGCAAGACGTCGCTGAAGGCCTTCCTCGGGCGTTGCGCGGAATGGGATATTGCGGGCGAAGATTTTCGGAGCCTTCGGCCCGGCCTTGAACGGTCCTGGTGTCGCGCGCAAAAGGCGGCCCAAGCGGCGCGCGCCACCCCTGATACAGAGGCGATCCACATCTGGCGCAAAAGGGTGAAAGACCATTGGTATCACGCCCGCCTTCTTGCGCCGGTCTGGCCGCAGATGACGGGGCCTCATGTCGCGGTCGCGGATCAGCTTGGCAAACTTCTGGGCGAGGCGCGCGATCTGCATCTGCTGCGCCTTTGGCTTGAAAGCTGCCCCGAAACCCCCGCCTCGGTTGCCCTCGGGGCTGTGGCACATCGGCGCGAACCCGCCCTTTTGGCGCAGGCCCATGAACTGTCCGACCGCCTGTTTGCGGATGAGGCGGCTTGCCTTTCAGCGCGTTGGGGCAAGTGGTGGACAGACTGGCGCAGCCAGCCCGCCCATGCCGATAGCCCTCAGACCAGCTTCCCGTCCAGCGCCCGACCGATCAGCGCCACGGTTTCATCGACCCCGTAAAGGGCGATAAAGCCGCCAAATCGCGGGCCCTGACTGGCCCCCAGCAAAACCTCGTAAAGCCCGGTGAACCAACCGCGCAGCGGCTCGAACCCATGTTCGGTGCCCACCGCGAAAACCATGGTCTGCAAGGCCTCTGCATCCAGCCCGCCATCCCAGCGCTTCAGCCGCCCGGCCAGATCTTCCATCGCCGCGCGTTCCTGATCCGACGGCAGACGGAAGACGCGCTTTGGCGCGACAAAGTCGTTGAAATAGCGCAAGGCAAACCCCGCGGCCTGATCCATCTGCGGATTGGCCTCGGGCGACGCATCCGGCGCATAGCGTTTGATAAAGCCCCAAAGCCCCGATTTATCCTTGGCCCCCGCCACCGAAGCCAGATTCAACAGCATCGCAAACGGCACAACCATATCCGATACCGGCGGCTGGCCGCGGTGCAGATGCCAGACCGGATTGGCCAATTGCTGATCAATCGTCTGGGTCGGGAAGGCCCGCAACTGCTGATGATACTCATCCACCGCTTTGGGGATCACATCGAAATGCATCCGCTTGGCGGTCTTGGGCTTTTGGTACATGAAATAGCCCAAGGATTCCGTCGCGGCATAGCTCAGCCATTCATCAATGGTCAGCCCGTTGCCCTTCGATTTGGAAATCTTCTGGCCATGCTCATCCAGGAAAAGCTCGTAGGTGAAATGCTCGGGCACGCGGCCCCCCAAGGCCTCGCAGATCCCGTCATAGATCGGCGTATTGGTGGAATGATCCTTGCCGTACATCTCAAAATCAACGTCCAGTGCCGCCCAGCGCGCGCCAAAATCGGGCTTCCATTGCAGCTTGACCTGACCGCCGGTCACCGGCAGCGTCCATTCGCGGCCCGCCTCATCATCGAAAGTGATGGTGCCGTCCTTGGCATTCACCTCTTTCATCGGCACATACATCACCCGGCCGGTTTCGGGATGGATCGGCAAGAAACACGAATAGGTCTGCTGCCGCTCTTCGCGCAGTGACGCCAGCATGATTTTCATCACCGCGTCATAACGCTCGCAGCAGCGCAGCAAAATCTCGTCAAAGCGGCCCGATTTGTAAAAATCCGTGGCCGAGATGAATTCATATTCAAACCCGAACGTATCCAGAAAGCGCCGCAACATGGCGTTGTTATGGGCCCCAAAACTGTCGTATTCGCCAAACGGATCGGGAACCGAGGTCAGCGGCCTTTGCAGGTTCTCGCGCATCATCTCCTGCTCGGGCACGTTTTCGGGCACCTTGCGCATGCCGTCCACATCATCGGAAAAACAGATCAGCCGCGTCGGAATGTCGGAAATAATCTCAAACGCCCGGCGGATCATTGTGGTGCGCTGCACCTCGCCAAAGGTGCCGATATGCGGCAAGCCGCTTGGCCCGTAACCCGTCTCGAACAACACATAGCCCTTCTCGGGCGCCTTGTTTTCATAGCGTTTAAGCACGCGGCGCGCTTCCTCGAAAGGCCAGGCTTTGGAGTTCATTGCAGCATCGCGCAGATTGGTCATCGCATCACACTTTTTTTGAAGGGCGGCATCCAATATGCCGCAAGTTCCGGTTCCTATTGAACATGCGCTCGAAGGTCAATAATTTCACCACCAAAGCCATAAGGAATAAGCACTTGTCCCAGACCCTGCCCGCCTTCACCGCCCAGGATGCGCTTGTCGCCATCATGGTCACAGTATCCGTCTCGGATGAGGCAATCCGCACATCAGAGCTGTTGGCGATCGAACGGCAGGTCAATCACCTGCCGGTCTTTGCCGACTACAGCTTTGACAACGTCAAAGAGGTCTCGCAAACCGTCTACCGGATGATGGCCGAAGAAGACGGCCTTGATACCCTCTTCGCCATGGTCCGCGAAGCCCTGCCCGAGCGGCTTCATGAAACGGCTTACGCGCTGGCCTGCGATGTTGCCGCCGCAGACGGCGCGCTGGGTCAGAGTGAGCTGCGCCTGCTGGAAGAGGTCCGTGATGAGCTGACGATCGACCGCCTCCACGCGGCCGCGATAGAACGTGGCGCAAGGGCGCGGCACGTCACGCTTTAGGACAAAGCGCAGGCCCCTTCGGCCAGCCCCCCTAGGCCCAGCTTTGCAACAACTGCAGCTGCAGCTTTCGCGCAGTCCTGACCCAGGTTTTCAGCCCCGGCGGGTTTTCCCTTTGCCCGGCGGGCACCGCATCGCGCCTTGCCGGATCGCCGGAAAAGATCGCAAAAACCCGGCCTTCGCCCTGCGCCGTCACCATATACCCCGCCAGCGCCGAGACGAAATTCAACGTGCCGGTCTTGGCCACCACATGCCGCGGCAACGCCCCCGGCCCCAGCCCTTTGGCATCCTTGAATCGCACCTCTTTCATCAACCCTTCCAGCCCCAGCCCCGGCCCCACTGTTGCCAAAGCCGCCACCATATCCGCGGCCGTCACCCGCGACGCGCCACCAAGCCCGGAATGATCGACAAAGCGCATCCCGTCCTTGCCGGTCCGCTCGCGCAGCCAGCGGCCCATTTCCGCAGCCGAGGTCCGATGCGCCGCCGCCCCCCGCCGCAAGGACGCCGCCATCCCCACGGCCTCGGCGGTCATATTGTTGGAATATTTCATCATCGCCCGCAAAATCACCGGCAAATCCGCGCTCTGATGCTGGGCCAAAGCCCGCGTCTCGGGCAACCGGTCCAGAACCTCTGGCGCGGGCAAGGCCAGCCCTTCGGCGCGCGCCAAAGTCTGAAACACATCGCCTGCATAAAGATCGGGCCGGCGCACCGGCAACCAGCGGCTGCCCCCTTTGCCCAGTGCCGTGCTTGCCACCGTCCAATCCTCGACCCGGCCGTTTTGCCGGTAAGTATAGACCGGCAGATCCCGCGCCACGACCTGCATCCGCGCCGAAAAGACCTGCGGTGCAAAGCGTTCGGCACGCGCGTCAAACCCCACCTCATATCCGCCCTGCCCACGTTGCCAGACGAAATTCACCCGGTTGAAATTAAGGTTCAGCCCCGACACCGACGGATTATAGCCCAGCCAGTCGGGCTGCCCGCGATCAATCGCCTCCACATAGGGCAAAGCCCCTGCCCATACGTAAAACCGCCCCGAAACCGCCCGCACCCCGGCCTTGACCAGCGCTTTGGCCAGATCGCCCAGATCATCGGTGCTCAGCGTCGGATCCCCGCCCCCCGCCAGGATCAGATCGCCCTCCAGCCGCCCGGCCTTCACCGGCCCGGTGGCCAGAACCCTTGTGGCAAAGCGGTAACCGGGGCCAAGTTGGGCCAATGCGTAAACTGCGGTGATCGCCTTGGCGGTCGAGGCTGGCGGCATCGCCAGATCAGGCTTGCGCGCCGCCAGAACCTTACCGCTTTTCATATCAGCCAGAACGAAACTTACCTCTCCGCCAAGCTTGGCGGCTGAAACCAGCGCCTCGGCGGAGGGCCCCGCCAAAGCCGGGGCGGCAAGGCCAGTGGGGCGCAGCTGCGGGCGCAAAGACGCCAAGGGTGCCTCGGCAAGGGCCTGACTTGCAAAACCCGCCGCCAACCCGATCAACGCACCCCGCCGTGTCAGCCCCGTCATGTGTCGCTTCCCTTGCTGGCGCGCCAATCGCCCCTTGCCCTGATTTCGGATGATGACAGATCGTTCAGCGGCATGTCCAGAAATGTCCAGGCAGGTGCGGCCATCCGCGCCAGAATTGTCGCAGCCTCGGCGGGCACGCGAAAGCGCACATATTCCTCCGCCGCCCGCGCGCCCCGCGCCTCAAGCCGCGTTCCGGGCCGCGCCAGAACCGCAACCGGCACATGGGTCATGATCCATTCCCACCTCTGCCAATGGTGAAACTGCGCCAGATTGTCAGCCCCCATCAGCCACACAAACCGCACCCCCGGATAAATCGCCATCAGGCGTTCCAGCGTCTGCGCCGTGTACCTTGTCCCCAACCGCGCCTCGACATCCGACACCACAACCCGCGGATGATCCATCACCACCTTGGCCCGCGCCATACGTTCGGCCATCGGCGCCGGTGGGTTCGGCTTCAGCGGATTGCCCGGCGACACCAGCCACCACACCCGATCGAGCCCCAACCGCTTAAGCGCCTCACGCGTCAGATGCGCATGGCCCGCATGCGCCGGGTCGAACGAGCCGCCCAACAGGCCCACGGTCATGCCCGCTATTGCGGTGGGGTATCCAGTTCTCATAGCGTCATGGCTAGCGATTGAACCCAGATATTGGAACCGAAAAATGCACCTTTTCCCGTCAACTCTGCCGATCACTCCGGGCGCGGCCGGTTTTGCCGTTGACGGTGAATGGGGCAGTGGCAAAGATAGCGCGTCCAGCCGCGCGGATCGGGCTGGCCGTCGCAACCGCAGGCACCACTGAAATCGCCGCCGCCTTCGACCCGTTATTTTCGGCCACCGGAAGTGACCTGGAAGAAGCGGTGGACCAGCATTGGGCAAAGGCCGAGGGGCACCGCGCCGCGATGCAGGAATCCGAGTCTATGCTTGACGGTTTTTATGGCGGTGACCGAAAGCAATACATCGAAGATTTCTTCAAAGCCCGCTTGGATGTCTTCAAACTGACCCAAACCTAAGATCGCCCCGCGACCTTGCCTTGCCGCGCGCTGGCCCCAACACATACACCTTGGGGCCAGCGGCCCGCATGGCTACCAGAGCTGATCGAAGCCCACCGGATTGCCCGCCGCGCCCGACAAGACGCCCCGCACCCGCAATTCGGCCTCCAGCCCGCCTGAAAGGGCCGTGATGATATTCAGCCCGGCCAGAAGTTCGGTGGTGCTGAAATAGCCCAAAAGCGCAAAGGCGGCGTCGGGTTTGCCCGCGCCGATCAGGCATTCGGCGATGTCCAGCATCCGCGCCACCTGCGGGGCCAAAGCCGCCTCGCGCGCAACGAATACGCCCAGCACCCGCGCCAGAACCTCGGGGCCGCCAAGCTGGGTCAGATACATCAGCCGCTTGGATTCCTGCACCGCCGAACGCAGCGCCTCGGCGCCTTGTGCGATCTGCGAAACCGTATCCTTGCCGCCGCGCAGGGCATGGCGCCGGTCCATGAACCGGTGCGATTCACCCACCGTCAGATAGCGGTGCGGGCCGAATTCGGCGGGGATCTGCGCCTGCCCCAGAAAGACCGGCGCGAAGGGGGCGGCGATGGCGCCGCTTGGGGTGTGCCACATCATCCGCAAGCCAGGATCGCACGGGGTGACAAGCGGCACCACCTGCCCATAACCCGCCGTATCGCCGGTCAGCCGTTCGGTCCGAACCGCCCAGATCATATCTTCAAGCCCGATCTTTTCGGCCCGCGCCGCGCGTTTGGTCAGCTCCGCCTCGATCCAGCGCACGCCGTCCCAACGGCCCTTGCCATCGCCATAGATCTGATTGGCATCAAACACCCCGCCCGTATACCAGCCCATTTCCCGCGCGAAGCTTTCGAAATTTTCGGACCAAAGGTAATCCGGATGGCCGGGCTGATCGACCGGCACCTCCAGAATATAACCGGGGCGCGAGGCGCGAATGGCGTCGGCCCCCAGCCGCTCGGCCAGCCAAAGCCCCTTGCCGCCAGCGAACTGGATCATCACCCAGGCCTCATCGGCATCGGCGAAGATATGCGAATTGCCGCCATAGGTTGCTTCGCCATGTTCGGCAATCAGCGCGCCCGAAATCTCAACCGCCTGGCGCGCCGATGTGGCCCGTTCCAGCACGATCCGCGCCAGATCGCTGTAGTTGAGCCCGGCCTGATCCTTCGGCGTCATCGCGATCAGCTCGGCGCGCGAGGTGGACCAGACATCGCGCACCGCAACCCCCGCCGCATTCACCCCGCCATTGGTGATGGGGGCAGGCACGCCCAGGTAAGAGGAATAGCTCACACGCAAATGCCGCTGGGTCCGGGCGGCCTGAGCAATGGCCTTGCGCCGCCCCGGCATATCGGCATCCGGCCCGACGCCAACCACAATCTCTGCCCCCGCCGGGTGATCCATCTCTGGCACGATCTCCAGCCAATGCGACGAAGGTTCATCGCCGTAACCGCCCAACCAGCCATGGCCCGTGGCCGAGTGGTTCTTGCCGATGTAGATCGCGTAGCTCATCATCTCTCCGATGGGTTGAAGGGCCGTTGCAGCCCGGCCCAATTGGCCGCAAAGCCTGTCCGGACGCAAGGCCCCAATCTCTGCCCGGATTGCCCTTTGCCCGCATCCCCGCTAGAGGAGGGCGCAAGCAATCACACCCCGGAGGAAATCATGGCTTCTTACCAATTCGTCTATCACATGGACGGCGTTTCCAAGACCTATCCCGGCGGCAAGAAATGCTTTGAAAACATCAAGCTGAACTTCCTTCCCGGCGTCAAGATCGGGGTTGTGGGCGTCAACGGCTCGGGCAAATCCACGCTGTTGCGGATCATGGCCGGCATCGACAAGGATTTTCAGGGCGAGGCCTGGGCCGCCAAAGGCGCGAAAGTGGGCTACCTGCCGCAGGAACCCTATCTTGACCCGGCCCTCGATGTGCGCGGCAATGTCATGCTTGGCGTCGCCGGAAAGCAGGCGATCCTTGATCGCTACAACGAACTGGCGATGAACTATTCCGATGAAACCGCCGATGAGATGGCCGAGCTGCAAGACCAGATCGACGCGGCCAACCTGTGGGATCTCGACAGCCAGATCGACGTGGCGCTTGAGGCCCTGCGCTGCCCCCCCGATGACGCCAATGTTGATACCCTTTCAGGCGGTGAACGCCGCCGCGTGGCTTTGTGCAAACTCTTGCTCGAAGCCCCCGACATGCTGCTTTTGGACGAACCGACCAACCACCTTGACGCCGAAACCATCGCCTGGCTGCAAAAGCACCTGATCGACTACAAGGGCACCATTCTTATCGTCACCCATGACCGCTACTTCCTTGACGATATCACCTCATGGATCCTCGAACTCGAACGCGGCCGCGGCATTCCTTACGAAGGCAACTACACCGCCTGGCTTGACCAGAAAGCCAAGCGCATCGCCCAAGAGGCCCGCGAAGACAAGGCCAAGCAAAAGGTGATGGAGAAGGAACTTGAATGGATCCGCGCCGGCGCCAAGGCCCGTCAGGCCAAGCAAAAGGCCCGTATCAACGCCTATGACAAAATGGCCGACCAGTCCGAGCGTGAACGCATCGGCCGCGCCCAGATCATCATCCCCAACGGCCCGCGTCTTGGCGGCAAGGTGGTCGAGGTTGAAAACCTCAAGAAACACATGGGCGACAAGCTTCTGATCGAGGATCTTTCCTTCTCCATCCCCCCCGGCGCCATCGTCGGCATCATCGGCCCCAACGGTGCCGGCAAAACCACGCTGTTTCGCATGATCACCGGGCAAGAGGCCCCCGACAGCGGCGAGATCACCATCGGCGACACGGTAAAACTGGCCTACGTCGATCAGTCCCGCGATGATCTGGACCCAAACCAGAACGTCTGGGAATCGATCACTGACGCTTTGGACATCGTGGTGCTTGGCGATGCCGAAGTGAACTCCCGCGCCTATTGCTCGGCCTTCAACTTCAAGGGTGCCGATCAGCAGAAAAAGGTCGGGCTGCTGTCGGGCGGTGAGCGGAACCGCGTCCACATGGCGCGCCTGTTGAAATCCGGCGGCAACGTGCTTTTGCTCGATGAACCGACCAACGATCTTGACGTTGAAACCCTGCAAGCACTTGAGGCCGCCATCGAAGATTTCGCCGGTTGCGCGGTGATCATCAGCCACGACCGCTTCTTCCTTGACCGCCTCTGCACCCATATTCTGGCGTTTGAGGGCGAGGCCCATGTCGAATGGTTCGAAGGCAACTTCGAGGCCTATGAAGAAGACAAGGTCCGCCGCCTCGGCCCGGATTCGATTGAACCGACACGGGTGAAGTATAAGAAATTTACGCGGTGAAGGCAGATTAGCAGGAAGCCCGCCGCGCGTATCGGCGTCGCAAACTCAGGATGGCGATGGCCCTTATGGTGGTTGCCCTATTCGGGGTCTTCTTTTTTGGAATAACGCTGGACTTGTTCGGGAAACCGATCGACTTCGGCACTATCGGCTTTTACCTTTTTTCCTGTCCATTTTTGCTGGCATCTACGGCATCGCATTCGCTCTGTTGGATGGCTTTGCCGCATTTTCCGTCATGGTGGTTATCTCTGGCATCTACCTGATCATTTTCATTGCCGGAAAGCTGGCAAGAGGCGAATCATAACACCTGTCGCAAGCAAGCCGTAACCGACGCCCCCGGCGCACGCCCCCGTCGCAGGCCCCCGTCGCATTCCCTCGTCGCACGCCCCCGGCGCACACCCATTGGCCCGACCGCGAAAACGGCTACTGCCACACCAGATCCGGCAATAACGCCGCCGCCTGCAACGCCGCGCGGTCAAACATCGACCCCGCCTTGGGCCGCAAGTTCGGGCTTGGCTTGTGATGCACATGCAGCCCCAGAACGGCTGGGTCATCCCAAAGCTCCGCGCCATAGGCCGGATCGTAGAACCGCATCGTCTCGGCCGCGTTCCAGGTGTAGAAGCTGCGCTTTTTCCGTGCGAACTGCGCCAGCCGGTGCTTTCTTGCCAGCCGCGTGAAGGCATCGTTTCCGTAGATCGTCAGACCAAGATCGGCAGGCGAAAACGCCTTGCCCTGCATCTTCCAGATCAGCGGTTTCAAAACCCGCCGCCGAAAGCCAAGCCAATGCGGCATCAGATCGGGGCTGTCGTAGACACGTTCATAATCGGCCAGCATCGGCGCGTCTTGCGGCACGTAAAACACCGGGCTGCCGATCCGGTGCCAATCTTCCCAGGCAAAGAATGGCCGGGCGGGGGCAACGTCGAAATGGCGAAACAGCAAGACATCGGTATCAAGCCACAGCCCCAGCCCCTTGCGCATCAATGCCACGCGAAAAAGGTCCGAATAATTCATCATCCGCTGCCGGTCTCGGCGCGCCGGATGCAGGATCGGGTTGATCCGCTCCATCCATTCGGCCCCAAGAACCTCATTCGCGTCGCGTTCCACCACGCCTTTGGGCAGGCCGCTGACCGGGGCAAAGCTGTAGATATCAACCTCAAACCCCAGCCGAACCCAGGATGCCACGCAAACGCTCTCAAGGTTGCGCAAAGGCCCCGAATGCCAAAAGGATGCAATTTTCAACCTACCCCCTCCCCGGCGCGGGTCTATTCGGCGGGCACCGCCCTTGGCCGGCCATCCTCATCAATTGCGACAAAGGTGAAAAGCGCTTCGGTGACCTTTTCGCGCGATCCCGCGCGGTCGCGCAACACCCAGGCCTCAATCTCCAGCCCCATAGAGCTGCGGCCAATGCGCGCGATATTCACATAGATGCACAGCACATCGCCGACTTTCACCGGCCGGATGAACTTCATCGCGTCAACGGCCACGGTCGCAACCCGGCCGCGCGCCCGTTCCCCCGCAACGATGCCCGCCGCGATATCCATCTGGCTTAGCACCCAGCCGCCAAAGATGTCACCGTTGACATTCACATCCCGCGGCATCGCCAATGTGCGCAAAGTCAATGCGCCCTGAGGTTCGGTTTTGGTCATCAAGCATCCTTCGCGCCAAGCCTTATGGGCAGACGATAGAAGCTTGGCCCAGCCGTGGAAACCCCGCGAAGCAGTTAAATTTTGGTTAGCGGAAAAACCAAAATCATTGCGGATCAAAGGTTTGCGAAAATTTTCACTGTGAACCGCCCGAAGGTCCGGACCCGCCGGACAAAAACCGAGGGGTCAGAT
>JBATTI010000054.1:0-1754 GCA_049670445.1 Albidovulum sp.
AGACCGGAAACGGAAAGCGTGGCGCGCCTTCAACCCGGTACAACAGGCCCGAATCGCAATATCGCTTGGCTTGGCGTGCAGGCAAATAGGTGCCGAATTCCCGGCGAGAGATGAATTCTGCCGTCAATGCCCCAAGTGCGGCGGTAAATCCCTGCCCGCTCAATTCCGGCAGATGGCGGGCATGTTGGTGCACAAACTCCGGGCCCCAGTCGGAATAGATGTAGCGCCCCGGCAGGTCTTCGCGTTTTGGATCGGGCCAGGATGCGACCAGTATCAATTCATCGTCCTGCAAACGCTTCGCCATAAGACCCGGTCGCAAAGTGGGCCTGTGCATAAGCGAGACATGCACCATACCTTCAGCCATCAGCCGCGTCAGCGCGTCGGGGGTGCCAAAATCGGCGCGCAATGCCAGATCAGGCATCACGATCCGCAATCCGTCGATCAGCCGAAACCCAAGCCGCGGCCATAATGAATGTTCGGCGCCGATCGAAAGGTTTTTGGTGAAGCCTTCCGGCACCGCCACCCGCAAGCGCGCCTCTTCCCAGATATTGAGCATGCTCAACGCATAGCGCTCAAACTCCCTGCCCGCCGGGGTTTGAACCGCACCCGCCTTGGACCGGCTCAGAAGTGCCGTGCCCAGCGTTTCTTCAAACCGCTGGATCCTAAGGCTGACCGCAGATTGCGTGATCGAAAGCCGCTCAGCAGCGCCACCAAAGGAACCTGCGGCCAGCACTTCAAGGAATGTGCGAATAAGGGTGATATCCATAACGCCGTCATAGCCGGGCCGCTATGGTTTTCACAACAACTCAATCGGGTCCGGCGGCCGCCACCGCTTCTGCCGGGCCCTGCGCTGTCAGTTGTCGTTCACGTCATGCTCATAGATCTTGACGTTGTCCTTGGGCAGCCCAAAGATCGCCCGCAGCCCCAGCCACGATGCAAGCGATGCCACCGCAAAGACCAGCACCATGACCGAGATCGAAGCCCCCAGCACGCCGATCCAGATCAAGACACCGGTCGCGATGGCGCCCAAGGCAAAGCCCAAAAGCACATAGCCCGTGACGACAACCTCCAGGATCCCCAGCACGACACCGGCGGCGATCCAGACCCACCATTCCTGCCAAAGCTGCATCAGCCGCGCCCTTTGAGCATCTTGAACGCATCCCCGAAGGCATCCAGCGCCTGGGCGGGCACGATGATCGTTTGCTTGCCCGCGCCCTGGCCCACCGCCGTCAGCGCTTCGACCTGTTTCAGCGCCACCTGATACTGCGCCGCTTCAATGCCGTTCTCCTTGATCGCCCTGGCGACCACCTCGGTCGCATAGGCCTCCGCATCGGCCGAGATGCGCCGCGCCTTGGCCTCCTGCTCGGCGGCGTAAAGCTCGGCATCCGACGAAAGTTCGACCGCCCGCTTTTTGCCTTCCGCCTCGGTGACCTGCGCGCGCCGCGCCCGTTCGGCATTCAGCTGCTGCATCATCGCCGCCCGCGTCGCCTCATCAAGGTTCACGTCCAATATCTCGGCCCGCGTCACCTCTATCCCCCAGTCATCGACCATGGCGCGCACATGTTCGCGGATATGTCCGGTCAGTTCCGAGCGGTTCGACTGCACCTGATCCAGCTCCATCTTGCCGATCTCGGAACGCACGATCCCGGCCACGGTGGTGGCAATCGCCCCATCGACATCGCGGATCCGGTAGACGGTCATTTCCGGCTCGATGATGCGGTAAAAGACGCTGGTTTCAACCTTGACCAGCACGT
>JBATTI010000055.1:0-5735 GCA_049670445.1 Albidovulum sp.
GCCAGGCTCCAGGCTTGCGCACCGTTTGCACCCGCTTCCTCTACCGTCAGGATTGATGTCACATCGCGCCCGCCAGTCACCACATATTGACCCGGTGGCAGCGGAAAAACCGGTGCTTCCATGATCAACCCGTTTTCTTCAAGCCACCATGCGGCCGCGTCAAACTGCCAGCCACTTGGCGCCACACCGCCATTGGCAATCAGCCGCTGATAGTTCTTAAGCCGCACACCGCGCGGCCCCGGATCCACTGCCCAATGCCCCCATGTCTGCGCATCATTGCCCGAGGTCGCGTCCGACTCGCCCAGAGCCGCGATATATTGGGTGGGTATGCGGTCAATGACGGCCTCGGCATGGGCCGGTGACAGGGCCACGGACCAGACCGCGAAAAGCGCCAGCAGGCAGGCCCGCATGACATGCAATCTGGCGGTTGGGAAAGCGGGCGTGGGGCCGGATCTTTGGGCAGTGATCATGTTTCTCTCCTGCATCCGTCAATAGGCGCTTGGCCCCTTTATAGCGAAACTGCAGGCGATTGGGCAGAAAGAAAATCCGCCGCACCCACCATGGCTGCACCTATCCCTCTGGCGGTTTTGCCACCTCGTTGTGCGGGCATTGCCGGATTTATCCACCAATTTTCGAAACGTCGTATTTTGACATGATCGTTTCGAAGAAATGACTGACGCTGCCTGCAGATCAAGACTTTGTGGAAGCAGCAAAGCTATTTCGGAGGTCCCATGGACGGTGCAGAACGCAAAAGCAGAGCGGGCGGGCGTGGCGCGCGTCAGGCTATGCGCTCGGCCCCGGATTTCAGCATGTTGCCGTCGCTAAGGCGCAACCTGCCTTTGTGCGAACCGATGGACTCCGATCAGGTCGCGCGGATTGATGCGGCGTCAATGTCGATCCTTGAAGAGGTTGGGGTGATCTTTCGCGATGATATAGCGCTTGAAGACTGGCGCCGCGCCGGGGCCGATGTGCGCGGCGACCGGGTGCATCTTGACCGTGGCCTTATACGCGAATTGATCAAGACTATCCCCTCCGAATGGGGCTACCTTGCGCGCAACCCCGAACGTAATCTGCCCTTTGGTGGCAAGCATTCGATCTTCGTGCCGATGACCGGTGCGCCCTTCTTGCGCGATCTGGATGATGTGCGCCGCTGGCCGGTGATGGCCGACCTCAACATGTTCCACAAGCTTTCGCATATGTCGCCGGCGTTGCATTCCAGCGCCCATCACATCGTTGAACCGATGGATTTGAAGGTCAGCCACCGGCATCTGCACATCACCTATTCCTCGATGAAATATTCCGACAAGACCTTCATGGGCATGACCACCAGCGGCAAGAATGCCGAAGACGTGATGGATATGTGCGCGATCCTTTTTGGTGCCGATGTGATGGAGCAAACCCCCGTTGTCACCGGCAATTGCAACGGCAATTCCCCCCTGGTCTGGGATGAGACGATGCTATCGGCAATGCGTGCCTTTTGTCGCCGTAACCAGCCGGTTTTATGTTCACCCTTCGTCTTGGGTGGCGCCAATACCCCGGCCTCGGTGGCGCCTGCGGTTGCCCAGTTGAATGCCGAGGCGCTAAGCGCGCTGGCCTATACCCAAGTCATTCGCAAGGGCTGCCCGGCGATCTATGGGCATTACCTATCGACTGTGTCGATGAAATCGGGTGCCCCAATGGCGGGCACGCCCGAAATCAGCCTGATGAACTTCATGATCGGCCAGATGGCGCGGTTCTACGACGTGCCCTGGCGCAGTTCCAACACGCTTGGCGGGGCCAAGACCTTTGATGCGCAGGCAGGCTATGAAAGTGCCACGACGCTGTCATCGGTCTTGCACGCAGGCGCCAATTACATCTGGCATTCGGCAGGCTGGAATGAGGCAGGCATGCATTGCTCGGTCGCCAAATTCGTCGTCGATGCCGAACAATGCGCCATGGGCTACCGCATGGCGGAAGGCATCCGCTGGGATGATTTCGACGCGGGATTGCAAGCCGTGCGCGACGTTGGGCCGGGCGGGCATTACCTTGGCCATTCCCATACGCTGGAGAATTTTGAACGGGCGTTTTTCATGCCGAGGCTTCTGGACAACAATTCGATAGAGCAATGGCAGGCCGAAGGCTCGGTCGAGATTACCGCGCGCGCACTTGACCATGCCAAAAAGCTCTTGCGCGATTACGAGGAACCGAAACTCGACCAGGGAACAGACGAAGCCCTGCGCGATTACATCGCCCGGCGCGAAGGCGAAATCCCGGCGGAAGACGCGCTGAACACCGAATATTAGGGCCAAACCTGCCACGCGAACCAGCGCAGCACGCCACCTCAACCCGTCTTCACGGCAAGCCTTTCCGCTATTTCCAAAAAGGCGCTGACCAGTTTGCCGCCGCGACGTTCCTTCAGGCAGATCAACGTCTCTTCCATGATCATGTTGTCCTCACCCTTGATCGGGATGCGCACCAGACGCGGATCATCGCCAAACTCCGCGACCGACACGAACCCCACACCCACCCCCGAGGCCACGATCTCCCGCACCGCTTCGCGGCCTTCGGCGACAATCGAAGGGGTGAATTCATAGCCCGCCGCCAAGGCCGCCTCTTCAAACTTGTTACGGGTCTTGGAGCCGCGTTCACGCATGACAAGTGGCAGGTCTTTCAAATCATCGAAGTCAAGGTATTTGCGCCTGGCAAGCGGATGCGATGCCGCGACGAATGCCGTGATGGGTGTGGCATTCAGCAACAGCGTCTCAAACTCGCGGCTTTGCGGGATTTCACCCAAAACACCGATATCGGCTTCATAGCTGAACAGATTTTCAATCACGCTTTCGGTGTTCCCGCCGCTGATCGTCACGCCGACGCCGGGATATTTCTTCTGAAACTCGGCCAGAATTTTCAGCACATGCTGGGCGCTGTCGGCCACGATCCGCAATGTGCCGGCCCGCATGACGCGGCTTTCTGACAAAAGTTCGCGCGCCTGGCTTTCATTTTCAAAAAGCCGTCGGGTAATTTCCAACAGCCTTTCCCCGGAATGGGTCAGGGTGACTTGCTTTTTATGCCGGTTAAACAGCAAAATATCATATTCTTCTTCCAGCTTCCTGACCTGATCCGAAATCGCCGGCTGGGTCAGAAAAAGCGCTTCGGCCGCGCGTGAAAAGCCACCCGAGATGGCGACATAATGAAAAGCCCGCAGCTGTACATATCGCATTTCGGCCCTGCCAAAGATAGGTATAAGTAATGCTTTAACTACAATTAACGATTTTTTAGATGCATGCAAGGCGGCGCAGCACGAAAGGATTCATACAGCTAAACTTATCAAACAATACAAAATAACGATTTTACATATATCACAGCGCGTGAAAAAAACGGGGCAGACAGATGATCTGGCAGCAAGGAAACCCGATGTCGATGGTGCAATCAGATGCTTTCCCCAATCCAGCAATGGGCGAACCCTACCTGCTGACGCCCGGCCCCCTGACCACGGCTTACAGCGTCAAACAGGCGATGCTGCGCGACTGGGGGTCATGGGATGGTGATTTCCGCGCCATGACAAAATCCATGTGCGATCAACTGGTTGCGCTTGCGGGCGATACCGGGGACGCGTTTGCTTGCGTCCCCATGCAAGGTTCCGGGTCGTTTTGTGTCGAAGCGCTGCTTGGCACTTTCGTGCCGCGTGATGGCAAGGTCTTGGTGCTGGCAAACGGCGCTTACGGCCTGCGCGCCGCTGAAACCATGCGCTACCTCGGCCGCGCCTATACGTTGATCGACAAGGGCGACTACATGCCGCCGCGCGGGGATGAGGTTGGCGCCGCCTTGGACGCCGACCCCGCAATCACCCATGTGATTGCCATCCACTGCGAAACCTCCTCCGGGATCCTCAACCCCATTGCCGAAATTTCCGAAGCCACTTACGCCCGTGGCCGCAAACTTCTGGTCGACAGCATGAGCGCCTTTGGCGCGATCGCGCTTGATGTGAACCAGATCCGATATGAGGCGATGGTTTCATCGGCCAATAAATGTATCGAAGGCGTGCCGGGTTTTGGCTTCGTTATTGCCCGCAAATCCGAGTTGGAGCAGTGCAAGGGCAACTGCCATTCGCTTAGTCTTGATGTCTATGCGCAATGGGCCAATCTGGTGAAAACCGGCCAGTGGCGCTATACCCCGCCAACCCATGTCGTTGCGGCTTTCCTTGAAGCCTTGCGCATTCACGCCGAAGAAGGCGGTGTTGCAGGCAGGGGCGCGCGCTATACCCGCAACCGCGATGCGATGGTGGCCGGAATGCGCGATCTGGGGTTTGAGACCTTGTTGAAGGATCGCTGGCTCTCACCGATCATCGTGACCTTCTTTTGCCCGGCGCATCAGAATTTTGTCTTCTCAAAATTCTATGATCTGATGAAAGAAAAGGGCTTCATCATTTATCCAGGCAAGCTGACTGTGGTGGATAGTTTCCGCATCGGCTGCATTGGCCGGATGGATGAAAACGTCATGCACCGCGTGGTAAAGGCGGCACGCGCCTCGCTTGAGGAAATGGCGGTCGACTCGGCCGCCCCGCCCGCCAAAGCCATTGCCGAACGCGCAAAACTCGCCGCTTGAAGCGGCCCGAAAAGCTGAAACAAAGGACAATACATGACCAGTTCACCCCGCGCGCCCGTCACGGCGAATGATCGCAGTTACCCTTGGCCCAAAGTGCCGGCCATCGCGATCTGCCTTGATGGCTGCGAGCCGGAATATCTTACCCAGGCGATAAATGCGGGTCTGATGCCTTGCCTCAAACGGATGCGGGCCGCGGGAACCGACCGTCTGGCGCATTCGGTGATCCCGTCATTCACCAACCCCAATAACCTCTCTATCGCCACCGGCCGCCCGCCCGCCGTGCACGGCATCTGCGGCAACTATCTTTATGAACCGGAAACCGGCCAAGAGGTGATGATGAACGACGTGCGCTTCTTGCGCGCGCCCACGGTGTTCTCAACCTTCTATGACGCAGGCGCGCGGGTGGCCATCGTCACTGCCAAAGACAAACTGCGCGCCTTGCTTGGGGCTGGTTTGCGCTTTGACGAAGATCGCGCCAAGTGTTTTTCGGCCGAAAAGTCCGCCACATCGACGCTGGCAGAGCATGGTCAGGACAATGCCAGCGCATGGTTGGGAATGCCGCAGCCCGAAGTTTATTCCGCCGATCTGTCAGAGTTTGTCTTTGCGGCAGGTGTCAAGCTTCTGGCGGAATGGCAGCCCGATGTCATGTATCTGACCACCACCGATTACGTGCAGCATAAATACGCGCCCGAACAACCCGAGGCGCAGAGTTTTTATAAGATGTTCGACGGCTATCTGGCCCAGCTTGATGCGATGGGTGCCGCGATTGTGGTAACCGCAGACCATGGCATGAAGCCCAAACATGATGCCAATGGCGACCCTGCCGTGATCTACGTGCAAGATCTGCTGGACGAATGGCTGGGCAAGGCCGCCGCACGGGTGATCTTGCCGATCACCGATCCTTATGTTGTGCATCATGGTGCCTTGGGCGGCTTTGGCACGGCCTATCTGCCCAATGGCGCCGATCACGCCGATATCATCGCGCGCCTCAAGGCCTGCCCCGAACTTTTGGAGGTGATGGACAAGGCCGAGGCGGTCAAGCGCTTTGAACTGCCCGGTGACAGGATTGGTGATATTGTCATGATCTCGACCGAAAACATGACGATCGGCACCTCCGCCCACCGCCACGACCTTGCGGCGCTGAATGAACC
>JBATTI010000056.1:0-2025 GCA_049670445.1 Albidovulum sp.
GCCACCCAACCCGCCTGGATCGGCCTTTGGCTGAAATGGCTGACATTCGGGGCCTTTCTCTTGCCACTGGCCCTGATTATCTGGCGCCAGACCCGCCTTGCCGCCCTTTTGGCGCTTCTCAGCGGCATACTTGGCGCCATCGGCACCGGCTGGCTTTATGAGCAGATGGGCTATGTCAAACTTCTGGGCCTGCCGCATATGCTGCTGTGGACGCCTTTCGCGATCTACCTCTGGGCGCTCATGCGTCACGGCAACCTGCCCAAACTGGCGAAACTGGTGGTGTTTGTGGTGCTGACCACCATCCTCGTATCGCTCGCCTTCGACTATACCGATGTGATCCGCTATGCATTGGGCGAACGCGCCCCCCTGATCACCACCCCCGGCGGCTGAAGCGCTAAGGGTTTGACGCGGTGCAGGATGCTTCAAGGTAAAGTCGAAACCCTTCAGACCTTTCGCGCCACGATGTAATGGGCGGGCGGCGGTCCTTTGGGATGATTTCCGCTTTCGACAATTTCAAAACCGGCGGCGGTGACGGCATTCTGCAGCTCTTTCACCGAAAAACTGCGGACATAGGGGGCTTTGCCAATCATCTGCATCACCGGAATTGCGATGCGGATCGCCAGGGATTTCAGAGCCCCGCCCATGCCTCCACCACCCTGCCCAAGACAGGCGGTCTTGGTGATGAAATACCCACCTTTGGGCAGCAGCGCATGGATCTGCGCAAAACGCTGTTCCATGTCAGGCACCAGATGAAACAGACTGTACCCCATGACAACGTCATACCGGCCTTGCCTGGGAACATCGGCGCCAACCTCAAAAGACAGGTTCTTGACACCCGCAGTGGCGGCTTTTTGCCGCGCGATCGCCAGCATGCCCGGCGACATATCGATTGCCGTGATCTCTTTGACATTTGAGGCCAGCAGCAAAGCCGTCGAACCCGTGCCGCAGCCAAGTTCAAGGACCCGGTCATTGGGGGTCAGATAGCTGCGTGTCCGGCCAAGGGTGTATTCGTAGGCGGCCTGATCGGCGATGGGCGTTTTTGCGTATTTGGGCGCGACCTTGTCCCAAAATGTAGCCTGCGGGGTCATGGCTGTCTCTTTTGTGCTGAACTCTGTTGGGTCAGATGCTTACATTCATGCGCTTCTGTATGTAATTGACGAAATTATCATAGTGTCTATGATTTTTTGCATGGATAGACCGTTTGACTGGAACCGCATGCACGCCTTTCTGGCAACCGCCAACGAAGGCTCGCTTACTGCCGCCGCCCGCGCCCTTGGGCTGACCCAGCCGACCTTGAGCCGTCAGAGTTCCGCGCTGGAAAATGAACTTGGATTGATGCTGTTTGAACGGGTTGGTCGCGGGCTGGTATTGACCGCCGCTGGCCGCAAGATGCAACACCATGTGCGCGAAATGGGGGCCGCTGCCGATAAGCTTGCATTGGCAGCCCTTGGCCAGGCGCAATCCATTGAAGGCGAGGTTCGCATTACGGCAAGCGACATTCTGTCGGCGGTTTTGTTGCCACCTGCGGTGTGCAAGATAAAGACGCTCGCGCCCAATCTGGTGATAGATGTCATTGCCGCCAACGACCTTCGCGATCTGATGCGCCGAGAGGCGGATATCGCCGTGCGTCATGTGCGCCCCACACATCCCGATCTGGTTGCGCGATTGATATGCGAAGCGAAGGGCTATTTTTATGCCTCAAAGGAATATCTGGCTGCGCGTGGGCACCCTCGTACCCTTGGCGACCTGGCCCAGCACGATTTCGTTTCCATGGGCGATGTCGCCCGCATGACCGACTATCTGAGCCATATCGGAATTCATCTTGAACGGCGTCAATTCCAGGTAGGATCCGAAAATGGAATGGTCGGATGGGCCTTGGCACAGGCAGGTTTGGGGATCATCGCGATGGATGAAGCGGTTGCTCATTACAGCCCAAACATGGTGCAGTTACTGCCCCAAACGGTGATCAGCTTTCCCATTTGGCTCACGACCCACCGGGAAATTCACACCAGTCCGAAAATGCGT
>JBATTI010000057.1:0-6108 GCA_049670445.1 Albidovulum sp.
ACAGAGCCGCATGAAACCGTCACCGGCTTTCTTGTCACCCCGGTTTTGGCGCAGGTGGCGGCTGAATTTCGCCCCATGCGCCAGGAAGACGAGGTTGAAGAGGTGTTCTTGGTGCCGCTTGCCCATCTGACCAATCCTGCGAATTTTCGCGTAGAGGGGCGGCTTTGGCGCGGACAGATGCGGCATTATTATGTGGTGCCCTACGGGCCCTATTACATCTGGGGGGCAACTGCGCGTATCTTGAGGGCAATCGCCGACCGGATGGTTTGATGCGGATAGTAGCCAATTGGATCACTGACCAAGACCTGCAACTTGTGTTGCGGCTGATCCGCGAAGGCGGCCATCAGGCCTTGCTGGTAGGCGGCTGTGTGCGCAACGGGCTTTTGGGTGTCCCCGTCGATGACATCGACATTGCCACTGACGCGCATCCCGAACGGGTGCTTGCGCTGGCCAAGGCCGCCGGTTTGCGGGTGGTGCCTACCGGTATCGAACATGGCACCGTGACGGTCGTGGCAAACAGCAAACCGTTTGAGGTGACAACCTTCCGCCGCGATGTCGAAACCGACGGGCGCCGCGCCACCGTGGCCTTTGCGACCAGCATCCTCGATGATGCCGCACGGCGCGATTTCACCATGAACGCGCTTTACGCCGACCATGCGGGCCAGGTCATCGACCCTTTGGGCGGTTTGCCCGATTTGCAGGCGCGGCGCGTGCGGTTTGTGGGCGCGCCCCAAGACCGCATCCGCGAAGATTACCTGCGGATTTTGCGGTTCTTTCGGTTTCATGCCCGCTACGGCGACCCCGCCCTTGGCCTTGACGCCGACGGTCTGGCCGCCTGTGCCGGGCTTGCCGACGGCATAACGACTTTGTCGCGCGAACGTATCGGGCATGAGATGCGCAAACTTCTGGCGGCCCCGGATCCCGCCCCAAGCCTCGCCGCGATGCAAGCGGCGGGGATTTTGGCGCGTATCATCCCGGGCGCAGATATCCGCGCCATCGCCCCGCTTGTGCATCTGGAAGCGGGGCTAAGCCCCGATCCGCTGCGCCGGTTGGCCGCCCTTGGCGGTGCGGATCTTTCCCAGGCCCTGCGCCTTTCGCGCGGCGAGACGCGCGCGCTGGCGGTCTTGCAAGGGGCCATTGGTGCGCTCAGCCGCGTGGGTGAACTGGGGTATCGTCACGGCCCCGAGGTAGCGCGCGATATCGTGTTGCTGCGCGCTGCGTTGCTGGAACAGCCCTTGCCCGCGGATTGGCAAGGCGAAGCCGCTTTGGGGGCAAAGGCCCGCTTTCCGGTTCAGGCCGCCGATCTTGCCGGGCGGTTTTCGGGCCCCGCCCTGGGCGAAAAGCTGCGCGTGTTAGAGGCAAAATGGATCGAGTCGGGGTTTCAACTTACGCGCGCAGAATTGCTGGGTTGAAACCTGCCCGACTTCTGGCGATCATGGCCCACGTGAATTGATTCGGATGGTCCGATATGAAGCAGGATAGATTGAACCGACGCTAACCGGGATTTCCCGCTTATCGTCAGGGCTTGTTGATCGCGAAAAGCGGTAACAGGCATGCGCGCGCCAGCCCCGGCGCCTTCCCCACGGGGAAGATCCCCCTTCAACACGTCACTTCACATCCCTGACATTTCCCTGCCGCCCGGTTACGGGCTTTCCGTCAGGCGCAATCCGAAAGGCCGCCCCATGTTCCGGTTCTTTGAGAACCTCGTTGATCCTTATTGCGCTTATAAGGAAACTGACGCGCCGCCACAGCGCCTTTTGGCGTTCTTGGGCGATTATACCCGGCCCTTCCGGCTGATCTTTGTCGTCACGGTCTTGATCAAGATCGTCGTGGCTTTGTTTGAGGTTGGCCTGATCTGGTATGTCGGGCGGCTGGTTGACCTGTTGGGATCGGGGGCGCCTAAATCGGTGCTGGCCTCGCATATGGGGGAATTCGCGCTGGCGGCATTCGCGGTACTGGTCTTGCGCACCTTGCTGACGGCGATTGACGTGGCGCTGTTGCACAATACGATCTTGCCCAATCTGGGCACGCTGATCCGCTGGCGGTCGCACCGCCATGTGCTGCGCCAGCCCGTTGGCTGGTTCGAGAATGACTTTGCCGGGCGCATCGCCAACCGGATCATGCAAACCCCGCCCGCGGCAGGTGATGCGGTGTTCCAGACCTTTGATGCGGTGGCCTTTTCGGTAACCACGCTGATTGGTGCGGTTGTCTTGCTGTCGGATGCCGACCCAAGGCTGGTGCTGCCGCTTTTGATCTGGATCGTGCTTTACCTGTGGCTGTTGCGCTGGACGATCAAGCGCGCGGGGCCGGCCTCTACCGCCTCGTCAAACGCGCGCTCGGCCGTCACCGGGCGGGTTGTCGACAGCTATTCCAACATCCATTCGGTCAAGATGTTTGCCCATCATGACCAGGAAATCGACTATGCCCATGAGGCGATCGAAGAGGCGCGCAAGACCTTCGCGCATGAAATGCGGATTGTCACCAAGATGGATGTGGCGCTGACCTTGCTGAACGGCTTCCTGATCGTTTCGGTCACGGCCCTTGCCATGCGGCTTTGGTTTGACGGGCAGGCCAGTGTGGGTGTGGTGGCGTCGGCCACGGCGCTGGTCTTGCGGCTGAACAACATGACCTATTGGGTGATGTGGGCGACGACCCATCTGGTGCAATCGCTTGGCGTCGTTGCGGAAGGCATGCAGACCATCGCCCAGCCCATTGCCTTGGTCGATGGCAAGGATGCCGAACCCCTGCACTTTTCCGAAGGCCGGATTGAGATATCCGGGCTTTCGCATCATTACGGCCGGGGGCAAGGCGGGCTTGACGGGCTTGATCTGACCATCGCACCGGGCGAAAAGATCGGGCTTATCGGGCGGTCAGGTGCGGGCAAGACCACGTTGGTGAAGCTTTTGTTGCGGTTTTATGATGCCGAGGCGGGGGTGATCCGCATTGACGGGCAAGATATTTCCCGCGTCACCCAAAACAGCCTGCGCATGCAGATCGGCATGGTTCAGCAAGACAGCAGCCTTTTGCACAGATCGGTTCGCGACAACATCCTTTACGGGCGCAGCGGGGCCACCGAGGATGAGATGATTGAGGCTGCAAAACGCGCCGAGGCACATGATTTCATCCTTGATCTTCGCGATCCCGAGGGGCGTGCGGGCTATGACGCCCAGGTGGGCGAACGCGGGGTCAAGCTTTCGGGTGGTCAGCGCCAGCGCGTGACATTGGCGCGGGTTATCCTCAAAGACGCGCCGATACTGGTGCTGGATGAGGCGACAAGTGCGCTTGACAGCGAGGTGGAGGCCGCGATTCAGGACACGCTTTACGGGGTGATGGAGGGCAAAACGGTCATCGCCATTGCCCACCGTCTGTCCACCATCGCCCGGATGGACCGGATTGTGGTGCTTGACGACGGAAAGGTTGCAGAAACCGGAAGCCATGCCGAGCTTTTGGCCAAAGATGGCCTTTACGCGCGCTTCTGGGAACGTCAGTCTGGCGGCTTCATCGGCACAGATGCTGCCACCACAGAAGGGGTAGAAGCGGCGCAATGAAGCGACTGTGGAAAATCAACTCGTTTCAGCTTGCCGACGGGCCGCCACCGCAAACATTGTGGCGGTTCTTTTTGTGGTGCCTTGCCGGGTCATGGCTGCCTTTGGGCATGGCCACGGTATTTTCGGTTCTGGCCGGCACGATGGAGGTGGTCACCGCATGGTTTCTGGGCTTGGTGGTGGATGCCGCCACCACGGGCAATGCGGCCACCATATTGGCGGATCAATGGCCGCTGTTTTTGGCCTTCGCGGTGTTTCTGGTGGTGCTTCGGCCCATCGCCTTTGGGCTTTCGGCGGCATCGAATGCGATGATCGTACAGCCCAATGTGCTGCCCTTGGTACTTTCACGCCTGCATCGCTGGACCATGGGCCATGCGGTCACCTTCTTTGACAATGACTTCGCCGGGCGGATCGCCACGAAACAGATGCAAGCCGCGCGCGCGGTTACCGATGTGGCCAGCGAAACCATCAATACCGTGGCCTTCGCGCTTGCCTCACTTTTAGGCTCGGCGCTCTTCTTGCTGAGCATTGACGGCTGGATCGCGCTGGCGCTGACGGTCTGGACCGCGGTTTACTTCGGGCTGATCTGGGCCTTCATGCCGCGCATTCGCGGCAGATCCAAGGAACGTGCGGCGGCACGCGCCATGATCACCGGGCAGGTTGTCGATACGATCACCAATATCAAGACCGTCAAACTCTTCGCCCATGCCGATCACGAAGACCGCGCCGCGATATCGGCCATGTCGGCCTTTCGCGACACAGCCTTCAGATTTGGCGCCGTATCGGCCGGTTTCCGGCTTTCGCTGATGATACTGGCGGGGCTTTTGCCGGTGATCCTGATCATGGGCGCGCTTTATTTATGGAGCCACGGCAGCGCCACAACCGGCGACATCGCCGCCGCAGGCACCGTGTCGATCCGCATCGCGCAGATGACCGGCTGGGTCAGTTTCGCGCTGATGAACATCTATTCGTCGATTGGTGAGGTAGAGGACGGCATGCGCACCCTGACCCCGCCCCATACGCTGGCCGATACAGAAGGTGCGACCGCCTTGGGCCGGATCAAGGGCGCGGTTACCTTTGAAGGTGTCAGCTTTGCTTACGGTCGCGACAAGGGCGGGCTTGACCATATTGACCTGACCATCCGGCCCGGCGAAAAGCTGGGAATTGTCGGCGCATCGGGGGCGGGCAAATCAACCCTGGTCGCCCTTTTGTTGCGGCTTTACGACGCCGAGATTGGCCGGGTTTTGGTTGATGGCCAGGATGTGCGCGCGGTCAGCCAGGAATCCTTGCGCCGCCAGGTCGCCATGGTCACCCAGGAAACCGCGATGTTCAACCGCTCTGCCCGCGACAACATCATGTATGGCCGCCCCGATGCCAGTGAGGATGAGATGATCGCCGCCGCCCGGCAGGCAGAGGCGGATGAATTCGTGCATGGTCTTTTGGATTTCAAAGGCCGCAAGGGCTATGACGCGCATCTGGGCGAACGCGGCGTCAAGCTTTCGGGCGGTCAGCGTCAGCGCATCGCCCTGGCGCGCGCCTTCCTCAAGGATGCGCCGATTTTGGTGCTGGATGAGGCGACAAGCGCCCTGGACAGCGAAGTTGAAGCGCAGGTCCAGACCGCCTTGCGCCGGGTCATGCAAGGCAAAACCGTGCTGGCCATCGCCCACCGCTTGTCGACCATTGCCGAGATGGACCGCATCGTTGTGCTGGATCAGGGCCGGATTGTGGAGGAAGGCGATCACGCCAGCCTTTTGGCCAAAGGCGGGCTTTATGCGCGCTATTGGAATCGGCAGTCGGGCGGATTTATTGGCGTGGATGAGGCTGCAGAATGAAGGTGACAATCGAACGGCTGGGCCATCTGGGTGATGGCATCGCCGAAGGTCCGGTATTTGTGCCCGGCGCGCTGCCCGGCGAAGTGGTTGAGGGTGAGGTGTCAGAGGGCCGGATGGCCACGCCCAGAATCGTAACCCCCTCGCCCGACCGCCGCCGCGCGCCTTGCGCGCATTATGCCAGTTGCGGCGGCTGCAGCCTGATGCATGCCCATGACCCGTTCGTGGCCGACTGGAAGGCGGGCGTGATCCGCGCGGCTCTTGCCGCCCAGGATCTTGACGCGCCGATCACTGCCATTGCCACCTCGCCCGAACGCTCGCGACGGCGCGCGGTGCTTTCGGGGCGGCGCACGAAAAAAGGCGCTATCGTTGGCTTTCATGGCCGTGCGTCGGGCGCGCTGGTTGATCTTGGCACCTGCATCTTGCTGCATCCCGATCTGATGGCCTGCTTGCCGCTTTTGCGCCAGATCACCGAGATTGGCACCTCGCGCAAGGCAGAACTTTCGCTCAATGTCACCCGTACCGAAGGCGGCGTTGATCTTGCCGTCACGGGCGGCAAGCCGCTTGACGCCGCCCTGATCACGACCCTTGCAGGCCTTGCCGAAAGCGCTGGCCTGGCGCGCCTGACCTGGGATGGCGAAACCGTGGCAGCCCACCGCCCCGCCGCCCAGCGCATGGGCGCAGCCCTTGTCACCCCGCCGCCCGGCGCCTTCTTGCAGGCCACGGCCGAGGGC
>JBATTI010000058.1:0-11164 GCA_049670445.1 Albidovulum sp.
GATCACCGATGCGCGGCCTTTGCGGGTGAACGGCATGGGCCTCAGGCTGTCGGGTGAGATAGCCCAAGACTTGTATAATTACGGCCAGTTTCAGGTGGTATATGACGATGGCTCTGTCGGTTGGTATGAGGCGGGCTGGGGCCCGATGATGTCCGAAGTTGCGCATTTTGTAAAAGACGTCGTGTCCCCCAATGGGGCTGTATCCATCCTTTCGGGCATGCACCCGCAATCTGACGATGTGGAGGGGCATACCAAGGTGGGTGCCTTGCGTATTCATCTGGTGAATGGCGCCGACCGCGATGTGACCTTTCCGTCAGAACCTGACCACCAGGCCTTGTGCGATGCCGAGCAGGCCTTCGTTCTAGACGCGATTGCAAACGACCATGACCTTGGCCGCCATATGGACGACGCCGTGACATCCCTGGCGATCTGCCTTGCCGCAGACGAAAGCATTCGCACTGGCCACCCCGTAGATCTGAAAGCGTAAGAATGACTGCATTAGTCCTTGAAAATATACACAAATCATTCGGAGCGGTCGAGGTTCTGAAGGACATCAACCTAACGGTCGCGGAAGGCGAATTTGTTGTCTTCGTCGGCCCGTCCGGATGCGGAAAATCCACCTTGCTGCGGGTGATCGCGGGGCTTGAGGACGCAACATCCGGCGCCGTGAAAATTGGCGACCAGGACGTTACCACAACACCGCCCGCCAAACGTGGCATTGCGATGGTTTTCCAGTCATATGCCCTATACCCCCATCTGGATGTCGAAGGGAATATGACGCTTGGCCTGAAGCAGGCAGGCGAAGCCGCCTCTGTCATCAGCGAACGCGTCGCCATGGCGGCCGCTTTGCTTGGACTAGACCCCTACCTGAAGCGGCGGCCAGCCGAGCTGTCAGGTGGCCAACGCCAACGCGTGGCCATTGGCCGTGCGATCGTGCGCAAACCGGAATTGTTCTTGTTTGATGAACCCCTGTCCAATCTGGATGCGGCTTTGCGCATGGCCACCCGGGTGGAAATCGCCCGGCTTCACCGCAAATTGGGGGCCAGCATGATCTATGTCACCCACGACCAGACCGAGGCGATGACCTTGGCGGACCGCATCGTCGTCTTGCGCGACGGCAGGATTGAGCAGGTCGGCACCCCGATGGAACTTTATAATGACCCCAAAAATCAGTTTGTGGCCGGATTCCTGGGCGCGCCGTCCATGAACTTTTTGCGCGCAGCACCGCTTGGCATGCAAGGGGCGACGGTTGGCATTCGCCCCGAACATCTGAGTGTGGGTGGCAAGGCGCGTATCAGCGGGACAATCACCCATGTTGAAAGACTGGGCGGCGATACCAAACTTTTGGTGTCCACACCGGATGATGAGATGATAACCGTGCGGCTTTTCGGCCAGCATGATCACAAGGTCGATGCGTCAATCGCCCTGGATTTTGCCGACCCTCACTGCTTTCATTTTGATGGCGAAGGTCGCCGCATACGCGCATGATATATAATGAAATTATTGATACCTTAGTGCCCGGTATCAAGTCACAACATCCGGGGCCTTTCGACCGGTAATTGCGGCAATTCCAGCCAGCATTTCCGCCGCCGCCGCAACCGGTGCCAAAGCGTCCTGAACCGCTTCACCCAGCCCGTTTGGCCCCGGGACATACCGCTCCAGATAAAGGCGAAGGGTTGCGCCTTCTGTGCCGGTTCCCGACAGGCGCAGCACCAAACGCGCCCCATCCGTAAACGAAACCCGCAGCCCCTGCCCCTTTGACGTCGATCCATCAACCGGATCGTCATAAGAAAAATCATCCGCCGTACTGACGATAAGCCCGCCCACATCGCTGCCGGGCAATTTTCCAAGCTGGTCGCGCAAACGCGCCATCACTGCCTCGGCCTTATCGGTCTGCAAGGCTTCATAATCATGCCGGGAATAGTAGTTCCGCCCGTATTTCGCCCAATGATCGTTCAGTATTTCCTGAACAGAAACAGAACGCTCTGCGATGATATTCAACCAAAACAGAACCGCCCAAAGCCCGTCCTTTTCGCGGACATGGTTTGACCCGGTCCCAAAACTTTCCTCGCCGCAGATCGTGGCGCGGCCGGCGTCCATCAGGTTGCCAAAAAACTTCCAGCCGGTCGGTGTCTCATAGGCCTCAATCCCCAGCGCATCGGCAACCCTGTCGGCGGCGGCAGATGTGGGCATGGATCGCGCGATCCCCTGCAACCCCTCTTTATACGCCGGAATCAGCCGCGCATTCGCGGCCAGAACGGCCAGGCTATCAGATGGCGATACATAGCAATTGCGCCCCACCACCATATTGCGGTCACCATCACCGTCTGAAGCGGCTCCAAAATCGGGACCATCCGGTGAAAACATCTCATCCATAAGCTGTTTGGCCCAGGTTGGATTGGGGTCGGGATGCATTCCGCCAAAATCGGGCAAGGGCGTGCCATTGACAACCGAGCCCGAAACCGCGCCAAGCCGGTTTTCCAATATCTCTTTGGCATAGGGGCCGGTGACGGCACACATCGCATCAAACCGCATGGAAAATCCGGTTGCGAACATCGCCCGTATCTTGTCGAAATCAAACAGGCTTGCCATCAGATCGGCGTAATCCGCCACAGGATCAACGACAATAACCTCCATATTACCAAGCGCTTGAGAGCCGATCTTCATAAGATCAATGTCGGCGGCATCAAGGCTGTGATACTCGGTAAGGCTTTGCGTTCTGGCGAAAATTGCGTCGGTGATATTCTCAGTCGCGGGGCCGCCATTGGCCATGTTGAACTTCACACCGAAATCTTCATCAACCCCGCCGGGATTGTGGGAGGCCGACATGATGATGCCGCCGTCGGTCTGGTTCAGCCGGATAAGATGTGACGCGGCTGGCGTCGACAAAAGCGCGCCGCGCCCGACGATCACCCGCAGCGCACCATTTGCCGCCGCCATCCGCAAGATCACCTGAGCGGCCACATCGTTGAAGTACCGCCCGTCGCCTCCAAGCACGAATGTCTTGCCCTTGGCCCCACCGATCGCATCAAAGGTCGCTTGAATGAAGTTCTCAAGATAACCCGGTGCCATGAACACCCTGGTTTTCTTGCGAAGCCCCGATGTTCCCGGCTTTTGCCCGGCGATGGGGGCGGTTTTATGGGTGATACTCTTCACGCGGGCTTTCTCCTGTACGGGCATCTTCGGTCGGGATTGGGGCGCGCATGCAAAATGCCGCCCCGGCGCAGGCTTGCTACAACAAACCAGGCGCCGCGCCAATTCCTAACCTCAAATACCAGCCGCGTGTCGCGAAGCTTTAACCAAGCGCATAACCCGCGCCGCGCACGGTTCTGACCGGATCATCCCCGCCGTGGAAGCACAAAGCCTTGCGCAACCGCCCGACATGGACATCGACGGTGCGGGTATCGACGTAAATGTCGCGGCCCCATACGCGGTCCAGCAGTTGTTCCCGGCTCCAGACCCGCCCCGGTTTTTCAAGGAAGGTCGAAAGCAGCCGAAACTCTGTCGGGCCAAGCTTCAATGGCTTGCCGTCACGGTGCACCCGATGGCTGCCGGCATCAAGCTTGATATCCTCAAACTCCATGACTTCGCCTTGGCTTACGGGGTGTGAACGGCGCAGCTGTGTGCGCACACGCGCCATCAACTCGCTTACCGAATAGGGCTTAACCACATAGTCGTCGGCACCGGTTTCAAGGCCACGCACGCGGTCCACTTCTTCGGAACGTGCCGAAAGCATGATGATCGGCACTGATTTGGTTTCAGAGCGTGACTTCAGGCGGCGGCAAACCTCGATACCCGAAACATTGGGCAGCATCCAATCCAAGACGATCAGATCGGGCGTTTCCTCGGCCACCAAAAGCAGGGCTTCTTCGCCGTTATCGGCCTGCAGGACCCTAAAACCAAGTGCCTCCAGATTATAGGCCAGAACCTCGCGCTGAGCCGGTTCGTCTTCAACCAGCAAGACCGTCGGTGTTGATTGGGACATCGTCAGACCTCGGTCACTTTGCCAAGATCGGCGACGCTTTCGGCCTTGGGCCGGGTGTCTTCGGGGACTGCGCCGGTAATCAGATAGACGACCTGTTCGGCAATCGCAGTGGCATGATCCCCCATGCGTTCGACGTTTTTGGCGATGAAGTGAAGATGCATACAAGCGGTAATGTTGCGCGGATCTTCCAACATATGGGTCAAAAACTCGCGGAAAAGCGCGTTATACATCTGGTCGATGTCACGGTCGCGCATGCGCACGTCCTGGGCAAGATCAAGTTGGCGTCCGGCATAAGCATCCAGCGCGTCGGACAAAAGTTCTGCCACCGCTTTCGACATCCGCCGCAAAGAGCCGCCCGCCCCCGCGATCGGGCCAAGCTGGCCCAGCACCAATGCGCGTTTGGCCATGTTCTTTGCGTAATCACCAACACGCTCAAGGCTGGATGCGATTTTGATCACGCTCAGCACCATGCGCAAATCTGATGCGGTTGGTGCGCGCAGCGCGATCAACTGGGCGGCCTCTTCGTTGATCTTCATCTCTAGCGCGTCGATGGCTTTGTCGTTCTTGCGAACCTGTTCGGCCAGATCTTCGTCAAACGTTTCCAATGACTTGGCGGCGTTCGCGATGGCGGTTTCGACCATCCCGCCCATCTTCATCACCAAGGCCTGAATGGTTTCCAGGTCACGGTCAAAGGCGCTGGCTATGTGTTGCTCTGCCATGATCTTCTCCTTTAGCCGATACGGCCGGTAATGTAACTTTCAGTACGTGGATCGCTTGGTTTGGTGAAAATCTGCGGTGTATCGCCATATTCAACCAGGTTGCCGAGGTGAAAGAAGGCGGTCTTCTGGCTGACCCGCGCTGCTTGCTGCATCGAATGGGTCACGATCACGACCGAATAGCTGGCGCGCAATTCGTCAATAAGCTCTTCCACCTGCGCGGTTGCGATCGGGTCAAGTGCAGAGCAAGGCTCATCCATCAACAGCACTTCGGGCGAAGTGGCCACGGCGCGGGCGATGCACAAGCGCTGCTGCTGCCCCCCCGAAAGCCCGGTGCCGGGGGCGTGCAGGCGGTCCTTAACCTCATTCCACAAGGCGGCACGGCGGATAGATTGTTCAACGATATCATCAAGCTCGGCCTTGTTGCGGGTAAGTCCGTGAATGCGGGGGCCGTAGGCCACGTTGTCGTATATCGACTTCGGGAAAGGATTTGGCTTTTGAAACACCATACCGATCTTGGCGCGCAGCTGAACCGGGTCAACGCGGCGATCATAGATATCTTCGCCTTCAAGCTTGATATCCCCCTCCACACGACAGCCCGCGATCGTGTCATTCATCCGGTTAAGACAGCGCAAGAACGTCGATTTCCCGCAGCCTGAAGGGCCAATGAAAGCCGTGACGGTACGGTCAAGAATATCGACATCGACATCCTTCAGCGCATGGTTATCGCCGTAATGAACCTGCACATTGCGAGCTGTGATCTTGTTTGTTTCCGTTGTCACGGTTTTCTCCACCAATCGCATATCGTTCATCTTGGTACCCTTCTGACCTGGCTTACCATCGCCGCTCGAACCGTCGGCGCAGAATGATTGCCAAAAAATTCATCACAAGAAGAAAGGCCAGAAGTACGATGATCGCACCCGAGGCCCGCTCGGCAAAAGCCGGATCCGCGCGTTGCGTCCAGCTGTAGATCTGGACCGGCAGTGCTGTCGCCGGATCAAAGAAGCCTTCCATTGGCATGCCCGGATAGTCGCGCACAAAAGCCACCATACCGATCAACAGCAAGGGGGCGGTTTCCCCCAACGCTTGGGCAAGGCCGATGATCATGCCCGTCAAGATGCCGGGGGCTGCCAGAGGCAAGACATGATGCAAGACCGATTGCATCTTTGAGGCCCCTACCCCAAGTGCGGCATCCCTTATCGAAGGTGGCACAGCCTTAAGGGCGGCACGTGCGGGGATGATAATGCGCGGCAAGGTCATCAGTGTCAGCACCAGCCCGCCGACAATTGGCGCCGATTGTGGCAAGCCCGCGAAGTTGATGAAGACCGCAAGCCCCAGGATACCGAACACGATTGAGGGCACCGCCGCGAGGTTAGAGATGTTGACTTCGATAATATCCGTCAACCAGTTTTTTGCAGCGAACTCCTCAAGATAGACCGCCGCCGCAACACCGATTGGCAAGGCCAGGAACAAGACCACCAGCATCATATAGGCCGATCCGATGATGGCGACACCAAGGCCCGCCGCCTCTGGCCGTTTCTCTGACGCATCAGGTGCGGTCAAAAAGGCAAAGTTGAACTTTGTAGCCATCAGCCCGGCATCGGTCAGCGCATCAGCCAGCGTCAATTGCGCGGGCGTAACCTTGCTGTCCAGTGCGGCACTTTCGGCAGTAACCCGCCCCTTGTAGTAACCATCGATGCGCCCCCCGACCCGCAATTGAAACTCGCGCGTCTGGCCAATCAATGTCGGATCAGCAAGCACTTGATTGCGAACGGTTGCGGGCGATTCCCCGGAAAGGACCGCCGCAATATCTTTGTCGCTTAACCCCTCGATCGAAATGCCCTTTTCATCCAGCACCTGGCGGAACGACGCCACGATAACCTTGGCATAACCAATGGTTGTGACCTTTTTCATCACCTCAAGGTCGCGGACACCTGATTTGTCGAGCTTCTCTTCGCTGAGCGTGACCGGGATTTTGACATAGGTCTGGCGAAAGGCCGAGGCGCCATTGCTGAATATCGACACCAGCAGCATCGCCAGCATCAACACCGCCATGATGACCGCCGCAAGGCCATAAGCTTTGAAGCGGGCCTCGGCACGGTTGCGCGAAATCGTACGGGAATCTGGTGCCAGAAGCGAGTTTGGCTTGCCCTTGGCGGCCGAACTGACGGTCATTCGTATTGCTCCCGGTATTTGCGCACGATGTAGAGGGCGATGACATTCAGACCAAGGGTGACCACAAAGAGGGTCAGCCCCAAGGCGAAAGCCACCAGTGTTTCGGGGGCTGCAAAATCGGTATCCCCGGTCAATTGGCTGACGATCTTTACCGTAATGGTTGTCATTGCCTCAAACGGGTTGAGGCTTAGCTTGGCCGCCGCACCTGCGCCAAGAACCACAATCATCGTCTCACCGATCGCGCGGCTGGCGGCCAAAAGCACGGCACCGACAATGCCCGGCAAAGCGGCGGGCAAGACCACCTGGCGGATGGTTTCTGACGAGGTGGCCCCAAGCCCCAGCGATCCGTCGCGCAGGCTTTGTGGTACCGCATTGATAATGTCATCGGACAAAGAGGATACGAAAGGAATGATCATTATTCCCATCACAAGGCCCGCCGTCATCACGGATGAGCCGCTTTCACCAAACCCAAGGGGCGATGCGAAGTAATCGCGCAGCATCGGGCCTACGGTGATCAGGGCGAAAAGCCCGTAAACGATGGTTGGAATACCTGCCAACATCTCAATCGCGGGCTTTGCCATACTGCGCACACGCGGGCTGGCATATTCAGACATATAGATCGCGGCGAACAAACCGATCGGCACAGCCACGGCCAAAGCGATTGCAGAAACATACAACGTGCCCCAAAGCAAAGGCAAAAGCCCAAGGTCGGACCCGCCGCGAAAATCCGGTTTCCACACAGTGCCAAAGAAGAAATCCGACCATGAATACTGCGAAAAGAAATTCGCCGTCTCGAACAGCATCGACAAGACGATGCCTGCCGTCGTGCAGATGGCGATGATCGAACACAAGACAAAGAAGGCCAGCAACATGAATTCAACCCGGTTGCGTGCCCGGGTTTCGGTTTTGGTCACAGCCATGGTGGCAACGGCGGCCAACGCGCCTATGCCAACGGCGCAGGCCACCATTGCCGATGATCCAAAGGATGAGGCCCAAAGAAACTTCCACAGGCCCACCACAGCCGCCGCTGGCAGCAAGGCCGCCAGAACCGCACTCCACCCATGGAAAGCAGGCAATGAATGCAGCTTGCGTGCGTCGCCGCCTGCTGCGGCCACAGCCCGTGCCCGGCCAGAGAAATACGCCGTCGCCGCCATCAAGACCAAGACTGCAAGTAAGAGAGGAAGGCTCATGCGGGGTCATCCACCAAGGGTAGGGAAAAGCGGCAAGAGGTTACCCTCTTGCCGCATGTCGTTCAGTTCATCAAGGCCTCACCGGCGACCGCCTCTTGCGTTGCTGCAAGCTCTGGGTCGGCGACAAGACCGTATTCGGCCAAGGGGCCATCGGGGCCAGCCATATCATCCGACACGAAGAATTCAGCGAATTCCTTCAGCCCCGGGATCACGCCGATATGTGCTTGCTTGATATAGAAATAAAGCGGGCGCGAAACCGGATATTCACCCGAAGAGATGCTTTCGGTCGAAGGCAAAACGCCCGACATTGTCGCCACTTTCAGCTTGTCGGTGTTGTTCTCATAGAACGCCAGACAAAAGACCCCGATGCCGTCTTTATTTGAGTCGATACGGGCCAGAGTTTCGGTATAGTCGCCGTCGATATCCACAGCCCGGTTGTCGGCGCGCAAAGATGTGCAGGCTTTGACGATGGCGTCTTTGTCATCGCCCTTGATGCCGGCGATCACTTCCTCGGCACCCGAATCCGCGCAGCCCTGTTCAATCACCTTGACCTCGAAAACTTCGCGGGTTCCGTGCTTGGTCCCCGGAACGAAGGCAAGAATTTCCTGATCTGGCAGTGCCGCATTGACTTCGGACCATTTCGTGTAGGGGTTGGCAACCAGCGCGCCGTCTTGCACAACTTCGGCAGCCAGGGCCATGTAGACATCGGTTGGGGTCAGAACGAAGTCATTTCCGCCGATTTCCGACGCGAACACGATGCCATCATAACCGATGCGCACTTCCATGATCTCGGTCACGCCATTTTCAGCGCAAGCCGCGATTTCACTGTCCTTGATCTTGCGCGACGAATTGGCAATGTCGATCGTGCTTTCGCCAACACCTTCACAGAACTTTTTCAGCCCCGAAGAAGAGCCGCCCGATTCAACAACCGGTGTCTTGAAGTCGCTGTTTTCGCCAAACGCTTCTGCAACGATGGTCGCATAAGGCAAAACCGTCGAGGAACCAGCGACCTGAACCTGATCGCGGGCAGATGCCGCACCTGCCGCCGCGACCATGGCCAGAACCGAAACCGTAAATTTCATGGATGTCATTGCAATCTCCTGCACATCGTCCGACCGCCACCCCGGCGGCCTCTGGATGCGGCTTAAGCACCCGGAGCAATAGTTTTGTGACACCTATGTAACAGTTTGATGACAGTCCGCACCCCCGCCAAGGTACCGGCGACAAGGGCCAAACAGCGCGTCTTCAAAAGTCCGGCAGTATAACACAGAAAACGCTACCTTTTTGGGGTTCGCTGTCGATCTTGAGGCGGCCACGATGGCGGTTGATAATATGTTTCACAATCGCCAGCCCCAACCCGGTTCCCCCCGTTTCGCGCGATCTGTGGGCGTCGACCCGGTAGAATCGCTCGGTCAGGCGGGGCAGATGGATGGGATCGATTCCCTCACCCTCATCTTTGACCTCGACCATCACGGCGGGGCCACCAAGTTTTGGCTCTCGCGCGACCCTGCTGACAATCACATGCAAAGCTTTTCCGCCCCCGCCACCGTATTTCAGGCCGTTTTCAGCCAGATTGTGAAAAACCTGCATCAATTGGTCGGAATCACCACGCACGAAAATCTCGCGCTCGGTTGCCTCCAGATTGATCGTGACGCCCAAAGTGTCGGCCTGTTCAAGATGCGTTGCGATGACCGAGCGCAGCAAGGCGACGATATCCAGTATCTCGGAGGGGCGGCGGTGTTCGCTGGCTTCAACCCGACTAAGGGATAATAGATCATTGACGAGACGGATCATCCGCCCCGCTTCTCGTTCCATAATCCCCAAGAAACGCCCTCTGGCGACCGGATCATCCTGGGCCGCACCGCCGAGCGTTTCGATAAAGCTGACAAGTGCGGTAAGTGGCGTGCGCAATTCGTGGCTGACGTTTGCGACAAAATCCCTCCGGATCGCACTGGCATGTTCAAGCGCGGTCTGGTCGTCAAATGCGATCAAGGCGCCCCCCGCCTGCCCCGCCATGCTTGGCGTCAGAAAAGCCTCAAGCTGCGACGTGCCGGATTTGGTGGCAGCGGTGAGTTTTACCTGTCCGTTCCGGCCACTAACCATCGTCTCTGACAAGGCTTGATGGAAGTCAGGATGACGCAAGACGGCACTGATCGGGCGCCCCTGAACATTTTCACCAAAAAGGGCCTTGGCGGTCTTATTGGCAAAAACCACCCGCTCGGCACGATCAAGGCGCAAGATCGCCATCGGCACCACATCCAAAGCCACCTCATCAAAGGTATTGGTCATTGCGCCCTATCCAGTCTTGTTCGCGGCCGCCGCCGCAAGGCCCGCCGATATGCCTGCCGAAAATTCACGCTCCAGCAATTCTATGTCCTCAACGCCGACCGATATGCGAAAGAATCCTTCGGATATGCCTTGCGCCAAACGGTCAGCTTCAGGCATTGCGCGGTGCGATGAGGATGCCGGATGGGAAAGCGTTGTGCCGATATCGCCAAGGGTTGGCGCAAAGGCCAGTGACGGCATGGCGCGCGTCAGGGCATTCGCGGCCGCCCGCCCGCCCGCGATTTCAAACGACAGCATATGCCCGCCGCGCTTGCCCAGCAGTGACGCCCCGCGATTGTGATCGGGGTGATCGTTGCTGGTTGGGTAGATCACCCGCTTGACCCCCTTCAGGCGGATCAGATGCGCGGCCAGTTTCCTGGCGTTCTCTTCCGCGCGGTCATAGCGCAGATGAAAGGAATAAAGCCCTCGCTCTGCCAGCCAGCAATCGAACGGGCTTGGGGTCATACCCGTTGTGGTGGCAAAATCGTAAATCGCCTTGCGGTCCGCAGGATCGCGGGTGGCAACATATCCCAAGGTCACGTCTGAATGCCCCGCCAGCATTTTCGTGACCGAATGGATGACGATATCGGCACCATGATCAAAGGGCCGGTAGCCGCGCGGTGTGGTAAAGGTGTTGTCCACCACCACCCGCAGCTTTCGGTCACGCGCAAGCGCCAATATCCCCTCCATATCGGCGAGACGCAGGGTCGGGTTCGATACGGTTTCAATCAAGATAACCTTCGTTTCGGGCCGTATCGCCGCCGCAATGGCTG
>JBATTI010000059.1:0-3111 GCA_049670445.1 Albidovulum sp.
TTGCTTGAAGGCAACCCGGTAACCATTGGCTTTTCGCCTGTGGGTGTGATCACAGCTGACATGACCCTGGCATCAGCCGCGCTTTCCGGGCTGACGATCAATGGCACCCCGGTGCCCTCCGGTGATAACGGCGTTCTGGGCGGTGGCACCCTTGGGGCACAATTCTCCATCCGCGATGACCTTGCCCCCGAGGTGCAGTCCCAACTTGACGCGTTGGCGCGTGATTTGATGGAACGTTTTGAGGCCCCCGGCGTTGACCCCACGCTGGTGCCCGGCCTGCCCGGGCTCTTCACCGATACAGGGCTTCCTTTTAACGCATTGAATGAGGTTGGCCTTGCCGGCCGCTTGCGCATCAACGCGCTTGTTGATCCTGCGCAAGGCGGCGGGCTTTGGCGGTTGCGCGATGGCCTCGGTGCCGCAGCGCAAGGAAATGTCGGTGATGCGACCATACTTGTTTCACTGCGCGACACTTTGAACGTCAGCAAGGTTCCGGCCTCGGGTACGTTCATCGGTGCCGCCCGTTCAAGCGGCGGGCTGGCCGCCGACCTTCTCTCGCAAGTGGCAGGGTCGCGGCAATCGGCCGATGCACGGCAAAGCTATTCCAACGCCCGTCAATCAGCGCTTACCGAACTACAGTTGCAAGACGGCGTCGATACGGATGCCGAGTTGCAAATCCTATTGCAGGTCGAACAGGCGTTTTCGGCCAATGCCCGCGTCGTGCAAACCATCGACGATCTTATCCAACAACTTATAGGGCTTTAGATCATGAATAATGTCTCGATCGGCGACATGGCGCAGACCTTCATGCTCAGACGTCACAATGTAGAAATAAAGACCCAGATTCAGCGCCTGACGGCCGAGCTGACCTCGGGCAAGAAATCCGATCTGGCCGACGCCGTCGCGGGCGACTTCAAGGCCCTTGCCGGGATTGAACATCGCTTGACGACCCTAAAGGCCTACCACACCGCGACCGCCGAGGCCGCGCTTTTCACCGGTACATTGCAAAATGCGCTGGAAGTTACGCAACAGCTTGCCACTGATGTTGCGCCTTCACTAACCTCCGCAGGTAGCGGCGGCGGATTTACCGAGGTCAACACAACAGCGAACGAAGCCCGTCAAAAACTGTTTTCAACCGTATCGGCGCTAAATGCCCGCGTCGGTGATCGATATCTTTTGTCGGGGGCTGCGACCGATCAAAAACCGATCCTGGGGGCGCAAGATATTCTTGATGCTTTGACGGTGGCAACAACCGGCCAGATTGATGCCGCAGGCACGCTTGCGGCCATAGATACGTGGTTCGACGCGCCCTACGGCGGCGGCGGTTACCTTGATGCCATCTACGGCGGTGCGGCAGCCCCATTGGCCCCCTTCGCCATCGGTCCACAAGACGCGGCCACGATGACAATCACCGCAGCGGATGGGACATTGCGCGAAACGCTCAAAGGCCTCGCTATCGGTGCTATGGTCGCCGAAGGGGCGTTAAGCGGTAACAATGCCGAACGCGCGCTTATGGTAAAAACCGCCGGCGAAACACTTTTGGGATCTGGCGTTAATCTTGCTGGGTTGCGAGCCAATCTTGGCACCATCGAGGGGCATGTAGGCGACATTTCCACCCGCAATGCCGCCGAGACAACCGCGTTAGAGATTGCCCGAAACGGCATCATCGCGGCGGATCCGTTTACCACCGCCAGTGATCTTGAAACCGTCACAACGCAGTTGGAAACCCTTTACACTTTAACCGCGCGCCTATCGCGCCTAAGTCTGGCGGATTTCCTGAGATGAAGTTCTTTTTGACAGTAGTTGCAACTGCAATCGCCCTCCTGTCCGCAAGCGCCAGCGCGGCACCGATCCGTATCAAGGATCTGGTCGAATTCGACGGGGTGCGCGGCAATGATCTGGTAGGTTACGGCCTTGTGGTCGGACTTAATGGTACTGGCGACGGGATCCGCAACGCGCCTTTCACCGAAGAGATCATGTCAAACCTGCTTGAACGGCTGGGGGTGAATGTCACCGGCGAATCCTTACGGCCCAAGAATGTCGCTGCGGTTTTTGTCACGGCAACATTGCCGCCCTTCGCTCGTGCAGGCAGCCAGATTGATGTGACGGTCTCGGCCATCGGAGATGCCAAAAGCCTGCTAGGTGGCACATTGGTCATGACCCCTTTGAATGCCGCTGACGGTCAGATCTACGCCGTGGCGCAAGGCTCTATCATCGCGGGCGGCGCCTCGGCTGAGGGCGAGGCTGCCAGCGTGGTGCAAGGTGTCCCAACCAGTGGTGCGATCCCCTCGGGCGCGCGGATCGAACGAGAGATTGCCTTTGATTTCGCCGGGCTTGATACCGTGCGCCTGGCACTGCGCACCGCAGATTTCACCACCGCCGAGCGGATTGAAAAAGCGATAAACCAGGAATTCGGGCGCGGGGTGGCGGCGATGACGGATTCTGGAACTGTGGCACTCAGCATCCGGGCGACGGGCATGAAATCACCAGCCCATGTCTTGGGCAGGGTCGAAAATATCGTGGTAGAGCCTGAACAACGCGCCCGCGTCGTGGTGGACCAACGCTCTGGCACCATTGTCATGGGGCAAGACGTCAGGATCAGCCGGGTTGCTGTAAGTCAGGGTAATCTGACCTTGCGCATCGAAGAGGCGCCGCTGGCCGTGCAGCCCAATCCCTTTGCCGAAGGTGAAACCGTTGTGGTTCCGCGTTCAAACGCCAGTATTGAGGAAGAGCCTGGCGTAAGAATGGCCGAAATCGCCGATGGCGCATCATTGTCAGAGGTGGTCGCAGGTCTTAATGCGCTCGGTGTATCGCCGCGTGACATGATCGACATTCTCAAAAGCATCAACTCCGCCGGCGCATTGCACGCCGAATTCATCGTGCGCTAAGGACGCCGCGCCACCGGTCGGGCGATAGAAAGCCCACCGCAGGTCGCGTTCTTATACGCCCCTTTTGCCCGAGGCCCGCCTAAAGTCGCAACGCTTCAAGTTCCTTCCAGTCGCTGGCCGGATTGATGTTGGGGGCAGAGTTCACGTGCCGTGTCCAGGCGAAGAGGCACAAGAAAGGGGCCGGGCCGACTTTGGTCAGATGTGGCGCATTGGGTGGGTTCCATAC
>JBATTI010000060.1:0-7609 GCA_049670445.1 Albidovulum sp.
GCAAAGAAGCCCGGTGGAGGCAAGCCCAAGGCCGCCAAAGGTGGTTCGGCCGTGCCACGGCGCCCCAAAGCGTGATGGTTTAGCCGGGGCGGCAAATGGGGTTTCGGCTTAGCTGATATCCCAGTCGTCTTCGCCCTTGACCTCACCCATCGCCAGCCAATCAGAGCGGACGCGGGCAACGCGGGTATCGCCCCATGTCCGGAAAACGATGGCAAAACCTTCCGGGCTGACCGCTTCGGCGGAAATATCGGCACGCTGGTTGGTTTTTTGATCCATGTCCCACATTGACAGGGTTACCTGCACCACGGGCAGGGTCAAAAACGGCTCTTTGAACTGAACCAGACGGCGCAATTCGCGCGGGCCATCGCCGGTCCACATGGCACCGCCATCCTGATAGTCGGAAAAGAGCACGATAGAGCCCTGATCAACCCCCAACAGATGACTGCTAAACCGCCGCATTGCCTGCCCTTCACCTATCGGGAAAGTCTAGACCGGGTTCGGAAAAGACAAAAGCCCCACTTTCGCAGGGCTTTCTATTCCATCAAAGGTTGCGCTTCCAGATTTATTTCGACCCAAGGCCGATGTGCCCGCCAAGCGCTTCCATATCGGCCAAAAGCTTGGCCGCCGCATCAACCATATCCGGATGCGCCTCGGCATGGGCCGCGCGGGCAGTGGCGACCATTTCGTCGATCATGCCTTGCGTTACCTCATGGGCCACATGGGCACCTTCGGCCAGAACCGAAACACCATCCGCGCCAATCTCGGCAAAGCCGCCGGTCACCGCGTAATCTGTCGTGCCGTCGGCACCGACCACGGTCAGGATCCCGGGACGCAAAGTGGTGATCAGCGGCGCATGGTCAGGCATCGCCGTCAGATCGCCGTCCGCGCCGGGAATGCGCACCTCGCGCACCTGAAGGGAAGCAAGCTTCCGTTCAGGCGACACCAGATCAAACTGCATCGTATCGGCCATAATGCCCCCTTATGCCGCTTCTGCGGCCAGACGCTGCGCCTTGGCTTTCACTTCCTCGATGCCGCCAACCATATAGAAGGCCGCTTCGGGCAGGTGATCGTATTCGCCAGCAACCACCGCCTTGAAGGACGAGATGGTTTCTTCCAGCGGAACCTGCTTGCCGTCCGAGCCGGTAAAGACCTTGGCCACGTCGAAAGGCTGCGACAGGAAGCGCTGGATCTTGCGGGCGCGGGCCACGGTCAGCTTATCTTCTTCCGACAATTCGTCCATGCCGAGGATGGCGATGATGTCCTGAAGCGACTTGTAGCGCTGCAAGATCTGCTGAACGTCGGTGGCGACCTTGTAATGTTCTTCGCCAATGATCAGCGGATCGAGAAGGCGCGAGGTCGAGCCAAGCGGATCCACGGCCGGGTAGATCCCCAGTTCCGAAATCGCACGGTCAAGAACCGTGGTTGCATCAAGGTGGGCGAAGGAGGTCGCAGGTGCAGGGTCGGTAAGGTCATCGGCAGGCACGTAAACCGCCTGCACCGATGTAATCGACCCGCCTTTGGTCGAGGAGATGCGTTCCTGCATCGCACCCATATCCGTGGCCAGCGTCGGCTGGTAGCCCACGGCCGAAGGGATACGGCCAAGAAGTGCTGACACTTCCGAACCCGCTTGGGTAAAGCGGAAGATGTTGTCAACAAAGAACAAAACGTCCGAACCGGTGTCATCGCGGAACTGTTCAGCCAGGGTCAGACCCGACAAGGCCACGCGCATACGCGCCCCCGGAGGCTCGTTCATCTGGCCGTAAACCAGGGCGATTTTCGACTTTTCAAGATCATCCGGGACGATAACGCCCGACTCGATCATCTCGTGATAAAGGTCGTTGCCTTCGCGGGTCCGTTCACCGACGCCGGCAAACACAGACACACCCGAGTGCACCTTGGCGATGTTGTTGATCAGTTCCATGATCAAAACCGTCTTGCCAACGCCCGCACCGCCGAAGAGGCCGATCTTGCCGCCTTTGGTGTAGGGGGCAAGAAGGTCAATAACCTTGATACCGGTTACCAGGATTTCGGTTGCCGTTGACTGCTGGTCAAAGGCCGGGGCCGCACCGTGGATTTCGCGGTACTTGGCGGCCTTGACCGGGCCTTTTTCGTCAACCGGTTCGCCGATGACATTCATGATACGGCCAAGGGTCGCGCTGCCTACGGGCACCGAGATCGGCGCGCCAAGGTCGGTCACGGCGGTGCCGCGCACGAGGCCTTCCGTGGCGTCCATAGCCACGGTACGCACGGTGTTTTCGCCAAGATGCTGGGCGACTTCAAGCACCAGACGCTTGCCGTTGTTGATGGTTTCGAGGGCGTTCAGAATGGCCGGAAGGCTGTTTTCGAACTGAACGTCCACGACGGCGCCAATCACCTGCGTGATCTTACCTTCTGCTTTCGCTTTTGCCATGTGGTTTCTCCGGTTCCCTTAGAGCGCCTCGGCGCCCGAAATGATTTCGATAAGCTCGCTGGTGATCGCTGCCTGACGCGACCGATTGTACTGAATGGTCAGACGGTCGATCATGTCACCAGCGTTGCGGGTGGCGTTGTCCATTGCGGACATGCGCGCACCTTGTTCGGACGCGCCATTTTCCAGCAGGGCGGTAAAGACCTGCGTGGCAAGACCGCGCGGCAAAAGATCGGCCAGAATGCCTTCTTCGCTGGGCTCGTAGTCATAAAGCGACGAGGCCCCGGCATCCGCATCAAAGCTGGCTGGTATCACCTGCTGTGCCGTGGGGATCTGGTTGATCACCGACTGAAAGCGGTTGAAGAACAGCGTGGCCACGTCAAATTCGCCCGCATCAAAGCGCGAGATGAGGTCGCGCGCGATGTTTTGCGCCTGCGCGTAGCCCATGCGCTTGACCTCAGACAGATCGACATGGCCGATCATCTGTTCGGCAAATTCACGCTTGAGCTGTTCGCGGCCTTTTTTGCCGACGGTCAGGATCTTGACGGTTTTGCCTTCAGCGATCAGCTTTTGTGCGGTTTGGCGGGCCAGACGCGCGATGGTCGAGTTGAAGCCGCCGCAAAGGCCGCGTTCGGCGGTCATGACCACCAAAAGCTGCACTTTATCTGAGCCGGTCCCCGACAACAGCCGCGGTGCCGAAGCCGACCCGCCGACCGATGCGGAAAGGCCGGACATCACCGCATTCATCCGCTCGGCGTAGGGCCGGGCGGATTCAGCAGATTCCTGCGCCCGGCGCAGCTTGGCCGCCGAGACCATCTGCATGGCCTTGGTGATCTTGCGCGTCGACTTGACGCTTGAGATCCGGTTTTTCAGGTCCTTAAGGTTGGGCATTTCCCTCTCCTCTCCTTTCGCGGGTTACGCGAAAGTCTTGGCGAAGCTGTCCAACGCGGCGCGGATACGATCCTCGGCTTCCCCTTTGATTTTCGGGTCTTCCTTGGTGATCCATTCCAGAACGTCACTTGCATTGGTGCGCAGATGCTTCAACAGACCCGCCTCGAAACGACCAACGTCCTTGACGCCGATCTTGTCGAGATAGCCCTTGGTGCCTGCGAAGATCACGCAAACGATCTCGGCATTGGTCAAGGGGGCATACTGGGCTTGCTTCATCAGCTCGGTCAGGCGCGCGCCACGGTTCAGCAAACGCTGGGTCGAGGCGTCAAGGTCGGAACCGAACTGCGCAAAGGCGGCCATTTCGCGGTACTGCGCCAGTTCCAGCTTGACCGGACCTGCGACAGATTTCATCGCATTGGTCTGGGCGCTGGACCCAACCCGCGACACCGACAGGCCGGTGTTCACGGCCGGGCGGATGCCTTGGTAGAACAATTCCGTTTCCAGGAAGATCTGGCCATCGGTGATCGAGATCACGTTGGTCGGAATAAAGGCCGAAACGTCGCCACCCTGGGTTTCGATGATCGGCAGAGCCGTGAGCGAGCCTGAGCCGAATTCCTCGTTCAGTTTCGCCGAACGTTCGAGCAAACGAGAGTGAAGATAGAAAACGTCGCCCGGATAGGCTTCGCGTCCGGGCGGACGGCGCAAAAGCAGCGACATCTGGCGGTAGGCGACGGCCTGTTTGGACAAGTCATCATAGATGATCAGCGCATGACGGCCATTGTCGCGGAAATGTTCCGCAATCGAGGTGGCCGCATAGGGCGCCAGAAACTGCATCGGCGCCGGGTCGGAAGCGGTGGCCGCAACAACCGTTGTATATTTGATCGCGCCGGATTCTTCGAGCTTTTTGACCAGCTGCGCCACGGTCGAACGCTTTTGCCCGATAGCGACGTAGACACAGTAAAGCTTTTTGGATTCGTCATCGCCAGCCGCGTCATTATAGGACTGCTGGTTGAGGATCGTATCAAGCGCGATGGCGGTTTTGCCGGTCTGACGGTCACCGATGATCAATTCGCGCTGGCCACGGCCAACCGGGATCATGGCGTCAACCGATTTCAGGCCGGTAGCCATCGGTTCATGCACCGATTTACGCGGGATAATACCCGGAGCCTTCACATCGGCCACAGACCGCTTCTTGGTCTTGATCGGGCCTTTGCCGTCAATCGGATTGCCAAGGCCATCCACAACGCGGCCAAGAAGTTCGTCACCGACCGGCACGTCCACGATGGCTTTGGTGCGCTTGACGGTATCGCCTTCCTTGATGGCGCGGTCATCGCCGAAGATAACGATACCGACGTTATCAACTTCGAGGTTCAGCGCCATGCCGCGAATACCGCCGGGGAATTCGCCCATTTCGCCCGCCTGGACGTTGTCGAGCCCGTGCACACGCGCAATACCGTCACCGACGGAAAGCACCCGGCCAACCTCGGCCACTTCGGCTTCTTGGCCGAAATTCTTGATCTGGTCCTTGAGGATCGCAGAGATCTCAGCAGCTTGGATACCCATTATCCGACCTCTTTCATTGAATTCTGGAGGGAAGCGAGCTTGGCGCGGATCGACGTGTCGATCATCTTCGAGCCCACCTTGACGACAAGACCACCGATGAGACTTTCATCGACGGCGACATTCAGTTTCACATCCTTGCCGAAGCGGGACTTCAGCGAGGCGGCAAGTTTGGTGGCCTGAGCCTTGGACAGGGCGCTGGCCGAGGTGACATCGGCGGTCACTTCGCCTTTGTCTTCCGCAATCATCGCATTCAGCGCCGCCAAAAGCTGCGGCAGCACGAACAAGCGGCGATTGGATGCCATCAGGCCAAGGGTGTTGGCCACGACCCCTGAAAGTTTCATTTTCTTGGCCACGGCAGCAACCGCGCGCGCCTGTTCTTCGCGGGTGTAAACCGGCGAAGAAATCAGGGCGCGAAAATCGCCACTGTCATTCAATGCGCCTTCCAGCGCGGCCACGTCGGCCTCAAGCGTTTTCACGCCTTTGGCTTCCTTGACGAGGTCGAAAACCGCAAGCGCGTAGCGCCCAGCGACCCCGGAAGCTGTCGAAGCTGATTCGGACACGTCCACCCTTCCGATATCTTTGCCCCCTACCCGCCTGATCGCGGTCCAAGGGCTTCCCAACGGCGCCTGCATTTATTTGCATACGCCCCAATTGGACCGCCATGTAGCAGAGGCTTTGCAACCTAGCAACCGCCTTGCGCACAAGAAATTGATCATATGGGCAAGCATTGCGGGCGCAATTGTCGCACCTGGGGTCTTGGCCCCGTTTATGGTAGCGCTAAGGGCGCATAATTACCGCATGTGCAGCAGAATCGCCGCCCCCCGATGCACCCTGGCGCGCGGACCCCGCGGCAGGCTTGGGCAGCGCATCAAGCACCCTTAAAGGCTTCTTGACCACCGCCTTCAGCCCCGGACGTAACGGGGCATGCACCTGTTTGGAGACTTCAAGCATCAAGACCCCGCCGGAATAAAGGCTTGAAACCTTGCGCCCGGCCTTTTCCCACATCGGCGCGGTGCGCAACCAGAACCGCCTTTCGCTGGGCGGGGCGAAAAGGGCGGGCTGAGAGCGTTCGGGCGTAAAGTTATGCTGGCGCAGCTGTGCATCCAGCTGGCGCATCGAATAGGGTCGCCCGAAGCCAAAAGGCGTGCCATCGCGCCTTGCCCAAAGCCCCGATCGGTTGGGCACGATGAACAAGGCCCGCCCCCCCCGCCCCAGCACCCGCCAGCATTCATCCAGCAAGGCCGCGGGCTGATCCGAGGTTTCCAGCCCATGCAGCACGATCAGCCGGTCAACCATGCCGGTTTCCAGCGGCCATTGGGTTTCTTCGCATAAAACCGAGATATTGGGATGGCCCGCGGGCCATGGCATGACCCCTTGCGGGCCGGGCATCAGCCCCACGACCCGGCGTGATTGCTGCATATAGGGCCGCAACAAGGGCACCGCAAAGCCAAAGCCCACCACGGTTTGCGCCTTGGTTTCTGGCCACAGGCCCACCACTTTGTCGCGGATCGCCTTTTGCGCCACACGGCCCAATTGGGTGCGATAGTAGAAATTTCGCAGATCAAGGACGTCAAGATGCATTGCACTGGCCGATTGCTTGGGCGACACTCATCGCCAACATAGGGATAATCACGCCAAACGCCATGCCATTGCAAATCATCACTGTTCCGTGCCTGTCAGACAATTACGCCTATCTTGCCCATGATGCGGCGACCGGGGCCACGGCGGTTATTGACGTGCCCGAAACCGGACCGATCCTGAATGCCTTGACCGAGCGGGGCTGGCGGGCAAGCCACATCCTGATCACCCATCACCACGACGATCACATCGCCGGCGTCGAGGTTTTGGGCGCTGCAACCGGCGCGCGGGTTATCGGGGCCGCAGCGGATGCCCACCGCCTTCCGCCGCTGGATGAGGCGCTGGCGGCGGGCGATGTCGTGCGCATCGGCATGGCGCAGGCTGAGGTGATCGACGTGCCCGGCCATACCGTCGGGCATGTGGCCTTTCACTTTGCGGAGTCAAAACTGGCCTTTACCGCCGACAGTCTGATGTCTTGTGGCTGCGGGCGGCTGTTTGAGGGGACGCCTGCGCAAATGTGGGACAGTCTTCGCAAGCTTATGGCGCTGCCCGCCGATACGCTGATCTGTTCAGGCCATGAATATACCGCCGCCAACATCCGCTTCGCGTTAAGCGTTGACCCCGACAACCCCGCCCTTCAGGCCCGCGCCGCCGCCGTCAGCGCCGCGCGCGAAAAGGGTGAGGCGACGGTGCCGGTGCTGTTGTCGGAAGAGCTGGCCACAAACCCTTTCTTGCGGGCAAGCGATGCCAGGATCAGGGCGGCCCTTGATATGACCACCGCAAGCGACGCCGAAGTCTTTGCGCGGCTTCGCGCGATGAAAGACCGTTTCTGAACTTTCACGCGGCGACAGGCCCTTGAAAGCGCGCCGATCCTTCAACGCCTTGCCACCGCGACACAGATATCCAAAGAGGCCAGCCGGATATCTGGCACCCCCTTCATTCTTTGTTGCCGCATTTCCCCGCCAGGCTGTCGGCTTTGTGGGACAAAGCACCATTTCGCGACGGTCATCGCAACGGCTGCTTTACACGCAGTACTTCGAATTCATGAGAGTGTTTCTGTCAATTATTGAATTGATATCATTATCCGAAAGGCGCGCTCAGCATCGCACTCAAATGAAGATCGTACGCCAGGCTATGTCCCTGATGGTGAAGTGGTGAAACGGTTGCATG
>JBATTI010000061.1:0-5798 GCA_049670445.1 Albidovulum sp.
TTGGGCAGGGCCACGATATAGCTTGAACGCGGGTTCAGATTTTCGCGCATCCGTTCAATCGCGCCGCCCTTGCCTGCCGCATCGCGGCCTTCAAAGATCACCACAAGTTTCTTGCCGGTTTGGCGCAGATCATACAGCATCTTGACCAGCTCGACCTGCAGTGCCTTCATCTGCTTGTCGTAATCCTTGCGGCCCAATTCTTCGCGATAGGGGTAGGATTTGGCCAATATGTCGTCTTTGCCCGCCTGCTCCAGCGCCTTCCGGATCGGGGACGGTGCCTCCGTATCAAGATAGGCGGTGATATCGCCGACGAAGGGGATCGGATCGGGGATGGTATCGGCCATGTCGCACTCCTGATTAGCTGAATTGAATATGGCCATTGCAGCGAAAAGCGCAATCCTTGGCAAAATCTGCCAAGGCGGGGCCGGGGGTCATGTGCCGATATTGGTGATATCAAACGGCGTGGTCTGATAGATTTCATTCACCCAATTGCCGTACAAAAGATGCGCATGGCTGCGCCAGCGGTTAAGGGGGCGGGCTGTGGGGTCATCATTGGGGTAGTAATCGCGCGGCACGTTGATGGTGCCGCCTGCGGCTACATCGCGGTCGTATTCCTCTTTCAGGGTGCCGGATTCATATTCAAAATGGTTGAAGATATAAAGCGCGCGGTGGGCGGCGTCTTCGACAAGGCAAGGCCCAACCTCGTCGCTGCCCAAGAGCGTTCTAAGCGCCGGGGCCGCGTCGATTTCATCTTGCCGCATCTCGGTCCAGCGGCTGACAGGGATGATGAAATCATCCGAAAAGCCGCGAAGATAAGGCGAGGCGGGGGCAAGGTTCTGGTGGCGAAAACACCCAAAGGCCTTGTGATCCAGCATGTGTTTCTGCACCCCGTGGAAATGGTTGATCATCGCCATCCCACCCCAGCAAACGCCGAAGGTTGAATGGACATTGGTCTGGGTCCAATCCATCACGTCACGCAGCTCATCCCAATAGGTAACCTGGTCGAAGGGCAAATGCTCTATCGGGGCGCCGGTGATGATGAGGCCGTCGAATTTTTCGTCGCGGACCTCGGCAAACGGGCGGTAAAAGGCCGCCATATGTTCCGAGGCGGTGTTTTTCGTTTCATGTTCGCTCATCCGGATCAGATGAAAGTCGATTTGCAGCGGTGTTGCACCAATCAGCCGGGCGAAGTGGTTTTCGGTCTGAATTTTCTTCGGCATCAGGTTCAAAAGCCCGATGCGCAAGGGCCGGATGTCTTGGTGTTCGGCGCGGTCCGGGGAAATGACCATGACGCCTTCCTTGGTAAGCACCTCGAAGGCGGGCAGGTTTTCGGGCAAGGTGATTGGCATGTTCAATTCCTTCGCTGCCGGACGCAAGCGGACTGGTCTAGGTGGCCGGGTTTAGGTGGTTGGGGTTCTGGCCTCAAGGGCATGGGCGATGAGGGCCTCGAATTCGGCGGCATTGCGCACCAGTGCGACCTCTTCGGCGCTGATTGTCACGCCATGCTGCGCCATTGCCTGATAGCGCGGCTGGCGGTGGTCCAAAAGCCGCGCATAGGCAAAGCGCAAGAACGCATCCGGATCGACGCGGGATTCGGGAAGATTTTCTTGTTGCAGATAGGCCTCCCAGACGCGGGCAAGGAATTCGGGCTGGTAGTAGATGGGCTTGGGCGCACGGTCAAAGCGGCGGATCAACTCGGCGCGGTGGGCTTCTGATCCCTTGATCCAGACCAGTAGCAGATTGTCGGTCAGGGTCTTGAGCAATGGGTCCGAGGGATCGTCCGGATCCAGAACCTCGCAGATGGAACCGCCGCTGTCACAAACGAAATTACTGTAGCCGTAAAGCGAGGCTGCGCGTTCGATGAAGGCGGGGGTGTCTGACAAGGCGGCCACCTCGGCCTGACGGTGTTGGTTCTGGCGGCGCAGATATTCGCCAAAGGCAATGCCGCCTTTTTCCGGGTCGCCCGGCTTGCCCAGATAGGTCGAGAGGGGGGCGAGATTGTTGAAGGTGATGTTTGAACTGATATGGACCGAATCCGTCATCAACAGATCGCGCAACAGCGGGATTTTCATCGCCTCACGCTTGAAGTTATCGGCGATATGTTCGCCCATGTAGCGGGTGCCAATGCGGTAATCGACCGAATAGTGAAACCATTCGCCCTGATCGCGCAAGATGTTCGAGATGTGGGTTTTGCCCAGGCCCGACATGCCAAACAGCAGCACGCGCTTGTCTTGGGTAGAGTTCCAGGAAGTGGCCCCATCATAAATCATTGTCACGCGCGCCTTGCTGTTTTGGTCCGGTTTGCTGTGCTTAGCGTCAAGCGGGCCGGATTTCACGGGTTTTCTTCAGGGCGGGCGGCTTGCAAAGCCCGGATGCCCGAAGGTCAAATGAAAATGGCCCGGCTGATGCCAGGCCATTCGCGTCTTTGATCTGATCTTTCGGGTGGCCCCTTGCGGTCAGCCCCTTGCAGTCAGCCCGTGAAGGCGGCCCGTGAAGGCGGCCCGTGCGGTCAGCCCGTGCGGTCAGCCCATGCGATCAGAAAGAATACCCAAGCTTGATACCCGCCGCGACCGCGTCGTTATCGGTAAATCTTGCGGTGATCCTTGTGGTCGCGTCACCGATCTTGATGTAGCGCACCCCGCCGGTGATCTTGAAGTTGTCCTTGGTATAGGTCACGCCAAGGCCAAGGCTTGTAAAGCCGTCGGTCGGGCCAAGATTGCCGGTGATGTCGCCATTCGATGCCTCATGCGATGCGGTAACCGCACCCGACCATGTTTCATTGAAACGCCGCCCCAGACCGATGTTGAACGTCACCCGGTCTGATTGGTAAGATACAAGCGGTGATCCGACCAAGCCTAGATAGGCGGCGGGGCTGATATCAAAAGCCGACCATTCCGCCCAGCGCACCGAGCCAAACAACAAAGTGTCCGGCGCGATGCCGGTCTGGAATGCCAGATCAAGCGATTGAGGCACTTCGGTTTCAAAGCTTCCCGTCGGTGTGCCGTTTTCGGTTGAGGTCAATGTATGGGTGATTGCCGATGTATAGGTCAGCGAAACCCGCGCGGCGATTTCGGGCTTTTCCCATGCGGCGCCCAGGATATAACCCCATTCGCGATCGGTGTTGGTGGACAGGTTGTAAAACGGAATGCCAAGGCCGGGCGCGATGATTGTGACATCACCCTTTGAGGCTTGTGACCGGATGCCGCCAAAGACCGAGATATGTGACGGAAATTCATAGCGCAGCAATGCGGTGATCGCATCTGACCGCAACTTGGCACTGGTTCCGGCCAACGCATAGCCGCTGCCTGTGGGGTAATCGACATCCGCGCCAATCGGTTCATCGAGCACAATGGCGAAATCAAGGTTTTCGCTTAGCGCTTGTTTGTAGCCGAAAGAATAGGTGCCATAGCCGGGTGCCATATCGCCCGAAGCGCGGCCAAAGGCCGTGCCGCTGACGTCGGGGCTGGCATAGCCATACCCCAGCTCGACATAGGTGCCTTCTTCAAACAGGATTGACGTGAAAGCCCCGGCACGCTCTGTGCCGCCAGCGAATGCCGATCCGGCACCCAGCCCGGTGCCCAGGGCGAAGATGCTCGCAGTTGTTAGAATCCGTCCCATCGTTGCTCATCCCCATGGGTTTTTATTGATGGGATAGACTAGGTCCGAAACGGCCCTTTGGTCAACGAATGACGTCACGTCCACCGGAATAACTTCGTCATTGCGGCATTCTTGTCGCCTCTTTCATGCGCAAATTATACCAATTTGCCGCTAAAATCGCAGCGGCACCTACGAAAACCCAAAGGTCGAAGGGTTCGGCGTAGAAAGCCATGCCGATCACCGCGATCAGCGGCAGGCGAAAAAAGTCAATCGGGGTGACGATGCTGGCAGGCGCCAAAGACAGCGCCTTGGTGATGCAAAAATGCGCGCCAAGGCCCGAAAGGCCGATTGCCAGAATCCATGGCAGGCCCGTCACGGAGGGCAGGGCGATATGGCCATCCCAGCTTGCACAGATCAGGCCCATCCCGGTTTGCATCGCGGTCAGCCAAAACAGGATGCAGGTGATACTGGCATGCCGGGTCAGGCGTTTGGTCGCCAATGCGGCACCGGCGAAACCGACGGCACAGAAAACTGCGGCACCAAGCCCCAAAGACAGGCCACCCGCACCGAAGGGACGCGCGACGATCAAGATGCCGACAAAGCCAACGGCGGCGGCCGCGGCACGGGCTGGGGTCAGCCGTTCGCCCAATATCACCGGGGCCGCAAGTGCGACCAGGATGTGGTAGGAAAACTCCAACGCGAAAAGTTGCGCCAGCGGGATTAACGTCAGCGCGAAAAGCCACAGGTTCTGGCCGGCGAAATGGAAACTGTTGCGCAAGAAATGCAGGCCGAAATGGCTGGTCGAAATCTCGGCCAGACGCCCCGTATAGGTCGCCGCTGCGGTTACCACCAAAACCCCGATGATAGACCGGTAAAGCATGATCTCAAACGTATCCAGATCTTGGCCAAGCGCGCGTGCGGCAATCGCCATCAGGCAAAAGCCGCCAATCGACCCGGTCATCCACAAGGCGGCGGCACCCGGCCGGTGTGTAGGGGGCATATGGCTGACCTCAGGCTCGGGCGTATCAGCCGCGCGACGATCTGGCGTGGAAGATGAAGCCCAAGAGGTTCAGCAATACCTGTGCGGCCAGAATTGTCGTGGACCCGGTCGGGTCATAATCGGGCGCCACTTCAACAAGATCAATGCCAACGATATCATGGGCTTGGGCCGCCGCTTGCAAAATCTCCAACACCTCATAATACAAAAAACCGCCGTGGCTGGGGGTGCCGGTGCCGGGGGCGATTGACGGGCAAAAGCCGTCGATATCAATGGTGATGTACAACCGCGCGTCTTTGGGGATACGGGCCAGCACCGCCGCGACCCCCAGTTTGCGCACCTGACGGACTGACAAGAAATCGTCGCCCATGGCGCGCGCCGCGTCATACCCGTCTTTCGCGGTGGAGGAGACATTGCGGATGCCCAAAGCGGTGATGCCGGTGACATAGCCCTTTTCCGCCGCGCGCCGCATCGGGTTGCCGTGGCCATGGCGGACGCCGTGGCGGATATCGACGAAATCCAGATGCGCATCGATTTGCAAAATATGGATCGGACCCTGATCGTCAAAGGCGCGCACACAAGGAATATTGACGGAATGATCGCCGCCGATCACCACCGGAAGGGCGCCGGCCTTCAAGATCGCGCGTACCCCCGCCTCGATATTGGCATGGCTTTTTTCGGTGTCGGTATGCACGATATCGGCGTCACCGATATCTACGATGCTGACGTCAGCGCCCAGATAGGTGCAATCATCTTCGTGATCATAAGCGCCCGCATGGCCAAAGGAAAACAGGGTTGAGGCCTCGCGCACCCCCCTGGGGCCAAAGCGCGCTCCGGCCCGAAACTGGGTGCCAAAGTCGAAAGGCGCGCCCATCACCGCCACGTCGGCGGTGATCTTGTCCCAGTCGGCCACATAGGGGCGTTTGCCAAAGGTTACTATGCCGACGAAGGGAAGATCCAGCCGCCCGGTTTCATAGCTATGTCCGCTCATCCATATGCCCCTCATGATTGATGGGCTCAGGTTAGACATGTGGCGCGCAACAGGCAAATACAGATAGGGCCGCGGTAAAGAAATTTGCGTGGGCGCATAAAGCTGTGGCATAGCGTTGCTGCTTGCGGCAGGTTTTGCGGCGAGATTGCGCATGGGATGGCCTGCGCTCACATTGCACGAGGCCAATATGAAGTTCGTTGCACCAGCTGAGAC
>JBATTI010000062.1:0-2285 GCA_049670445.1 Albidovulum sp.
GTGCAGCCCCGCCGGGTTGTCGCGCAGATAGAGATACTCGGTGAAGGTTTCGAGCGCGCCTTCGGCCTGCCAATCGGGGCGATTGATCAGATTTGCATCACCCAGATAGGTGAATTCCTGCGAGTCGCGGGGGCCAAGAAGTGGGTGGTTGATGATCACAGCTGACCCCCTTTCTGCAAGCGCTCGTCCGCCCTGACAGGCGTCCTCGCTTGGGCCGCGAAGAGCGCCAGCAAGGGCGCGATGAGCCTGCGTGAGGCTGCAAAATGGCTGATCGTCATCTTCGTCTCCTCAATGCAGATTGGGCTGTGCGCCCATGCCTTTTTCGTCGATCATAAGCCCCTTATGGAACCGATCGAAACGGTAGGCGGTGGCGGTTTTATGTGGGTTGTCAGTCGCCAGAAGATGCGCGAAACACCAGCCCGAGGCTGGCGTCGCCTTGAAGCCGCCATAGCACCAGCCGCCGTTGAAATAGAGCCCGTCTATAGGGGTCTTGTCGATGATAGGTGATCCGTCCATCGACATATCCATGATGCCGCCCCACATACGCAAAAGCCGCGCCCGCCCGATTATCGGCATCAGGGCCATTCCGCCTTCGCAGACGTCTTCGACAACCGCCAGGCCGCCGCGCTGGGCGTAGGAGTTATAGCCGTCGATATCGCCGCCAAAGACCAGGCCACCCTTGTCGGATTGGCTTACGTAAAAATGCCCCGCGCCATAGGTGATGACGCCCGGAATAACGGGTTTGAGCCCCTCTGACACAAAGGCCTGCAACACATGGCTTTCGATCGGCAGCCGCATTCCGGCCTGGGCCATGACCTTGCCTGATGATCCGGCCACCGCCACCCCGATCTTGCCCGCACCGATGAACCCGCGCGAGGTTTCGACTCCAAGCACCTTGCCGCCTTCGATCCGAAAGCCGGTGACTTCGCAATTCTGGATGATATCAACGCCGCGACTGTCGGCACCGCGCGCATAACCCCAGGCCACCGCATCATGGCGCACCGTGCCGCCACGGGGTTGATAAAGCCCACCCTTGATCGGGAAGCGCGCATTGTCGAAATTCAAGAACGGCGCCAGCTTGCGTACGCCTTCGCGGTCAAGCAGTTCGGCGTCCACTCCGTTCAGCCGCATCCCGTTGCCACGCCGCGAAAACGCATCGCGCTGGGCATCAGTGTGGCACAGGTTCAAAACCCCGCGCTGGCTGACCATGGCGTTATAGTTGAAATCCTGCTCCAGCCCTTCCCAGAGCTTCATCGAGAATTCATAAAAGGGTTCATTCCCGTCCAAAAGATAGTTGGAACGGATGATCGTCGTATTGCGCCCGACATTGCCGCCGCCGATATAGCCCTTTTCCAGAACCGCAATCCGCGCCTTGCCGAATTCCTTTGCCAGGTAATAGGCCGTGGCAAGCCCATGGCCGCCACCGCCAATGATGACAAAGTCATATGACGCCTGTGGCTCTGGGTCGCGCCATGCGGCGGTCCAACCCTTATGGCCCGTAAGGGCTTCCTTGATTACTTTGAAACCGGAATAGCGCATGGCACCCCCATGAATTGCTTGACGGCAATATGCTGTAGATTCCGCCCACGGCATTGGTGATTTAAGACACACACTTGTCTGTTTCGGACAATTTTGATGCGGTTGACGCGCCTCAAAGGCGCAGAGTTGATCGGTTTTGACCCGATCAGCGACGGCGGGTCGTACCCGTGATTGAACGGGCTCTGCCGCGATCACTTTACGGTGGATGCCAGCCCGGAAAGTTTCCCCTCAAGAAAGAAGATTTACCACAAAATCTGCCAAGCGCATTGACACATGCGCAGCTTTGGTTCGAGACTGCCCCCATAAGGACTCGGTCAACAGGCCGATCCGCAAAAAATACCGAAGGGAGATCGCATGAAAATTCTGACAATGTGGAAATCTGCAACGCTCGGGGCCGCCTTGATGGCCGCCACTGCATTGACGCCACTTGCATCCGCCGCACAAGAATCGAACGATCCGATCAAAATCGCGCTTTTTGACTGGACCAGCGTAAATCTGAACGCGATGATCCTTGGCGGTATTTTGGAGCGGCTTGACTATACAGTCGAGTATCCGACCGCCGATTACCTCTCCAGCCTGACCACCAGCTTGACCAACGGCGATCTTACAATCGGTGTTGAATACTGGGATACGACCGCAGGCGAAGCGATGGCGGCATCCGAAGCCACGGGCGAGACCGAGCGGCTTGGAGAGCTTGGGCCAAGCGCCAAGGAAGAATGGTGGTATCCGCTTTACATGAAGGAAAA
>JBATTI010000063.1:0-12631 GCA_049670445.1 Albidovulum sp.
CCCTTGCCCACCGCATTGGCGCGGGCCTGCGCTATGGTCTGGTAGACCGCGAAACCCTGCCCGGCGGCATCCCGAAGCTGACATGACAGCACAGATGAAGATCGCCACGGTTGGTGCCGATCCCGCCCGTCCCTGCCCTTGACCAAACTGGGACGTGGCGATCTGATCTTGTCTTTGGCCGGACAGGGCTTCGCTTAAGGCGCGTTCTTCCCAGCCCTATCGCCCTGCTGGCCCGCCGCCCAACGGTTAAGCCATGCCAGCCCCGCCAATGACAGCCCCAGTGCGAGGAAGGAAAACACCCGCGTTAGGCCCGACAGGCCCGAAGCGTCGATCAAGAAAACCTTGGCCACGGTCAGTGCGATCACCGCCATTCCCGCGCGCCGCAACATCGGCGAGCGCCGCGCAATGGCTTGATACAAAAGGGCGGCGCCCAGCACCATCAAGGCGACCGTATAGCTGTAAAGCTCGGGCTGGGTGACGCCGTGCAACGACAGATCATCCCCCCGCCAGAACCGCCGGATCTCAAGCCCCGCATAAAGGGCCGCCAAACCCGTACCCAGCGCCAGAAGACCATGGCGCAGCCACCCCTCCAGATGCCCCATCCACCGCCATGCTGCCAGCAACAACAGCGCCGGCAGCGCATAGGCCACAAACATCGTATCAAGCACCAGCGGGCCCAGAACCTCGCTTTCCCTGCCTTGAAGGCCAAAAAGCGGATTGGCCAATGTGACGGCAAGACCTAGCCCGCCAAAGCCGATAACAGCCGCCACCGACGCCAACGCCCAGCGCACCACGCGCAAGGCCCCGCCAAGCTGCAGGCGGTAGAGTTGGGTCAGCATCAAGATCAGCCACGGCAGCGCGTTCAGCGTCACCCCCCAATGCGAGAAAAACTGCTGTTCATTGCCCTCAGACACCAGCCATCGGGTGATCAACACATTGGCGAACAAAGCCGCATAGGCCACGAAAGCGCTTTCCAAAAACACCTTTGCGGATCGCCGCTCAATCCCTTTGAGGATGTAAAGCCCTGCCGCCGCAGCCATAGCGGCACCGCCATATGACGCGACAACTTCCCACAAGGCCGCATCCTCAACCGCCCATCCAAGACCGGGGTCGATAACCAGACGCCAGCTTAGCGCGATTATCCCCGCTTGAATGAACCAGCCCATTTCCGGCAGGCGAAACCGCCGGTCAAGGGCGGCGGCTACGACCACAAGCGCGCCTAGCGCCAGCGTCAAAGCGCCTTTGGTTGTGACCAAGAACAATGCCAAAGCGATCAATGACAAACACGACAGCGCCGCATAGGCAAAACCCTGATGCCCCGCATCTTTTTTGGCCGCCCCGTCTTGGGCCGCCCCTTCTTGGGCCGCGAAACGTTGCGCCAAGACGGCCATAAGGGCCGCCAAGGCAATGACCTGCAACGCCCAAGGATAGGCCCCGATAACCCGAGAGGGATCCCATGTAAGTTCAAGCACAACCGCGGCCAGCGGTGCCGCAAGGGCCGCCCCCGCCATCCAAAATGCACGGTACGCGCCCATCCGGCTGCGCCATGCGGCAACCACGCTCATCACCACCGCCAACCCCAGCACCAGCGAAACCGTGCCCGGCGCCGCGGTTTCGGGTGCGCGCAAGGCAATCGCCTGATCACTGAACGCGCGCGCCAAGGGCCAAAGCTCCAGCCCTTCAAGCCCCAGCCGGACCAAAAAGCCCGCAACCGGCAGGGCCGCCAGATCAGCCAATGCAGGTGCCGTCCTTGACCAAAGCACCAAGGCCACGGCCAAACCGGCAAGGCAGAAGAAGGCCATAAGGCTGTCGGCCGGCCCCGCACCTTGCAAGCCGGTCAATGCCAGCACCGAAAGCCCGATACTGCCTGCGGCCAATCGGGTTGGAAAAATCGGCCACGCGCGGTTTTCGCGGGCAAACAACGCCTCAACCAGCAGCGGCCCGGAATGATCGGGGGCCAGACCACGCGCGGGCAACAAGACCGCCATAACCGCCAAACCGGCCACGAAAAGCGCAAACCAGCCTTCACCGCCGCTGCCCACCAGCACCAGCGCGCCACCGCCATAGCCCAAGGCCAGCGCCAGAACCGACACCCAGGCCCAACGCCTTTGCGCATCAACCGCAAGCCCCACGGCTGTGATCAGCGCGAAATATCCGTATAGCCAATAAGGCGCATCGCTCGACCCGCCGACCACGAAAGGTGCAGCCGCCGCACCGACCAGACCGACAGCCGCCAGAAAAGGCCCATAAAACCACCCCAGCAAGACCGCCAATGCCGCCACGGAACAGAGCCCGGCAAAGGCCATCTCGACCCCGATCAATCCGTAAAGCTGGCGTGCCGCAATAACCCCCGCGAACATCGACACGATCCCCGCGCCCGAGAAGGTTGAGGGCAGATAGGCAGTTGCGACCCCCGCGCCATCCCCCGACCGCCGCCGGATCCATTCGCCCGCAACCACCAGCGCCATCCCGAACAAGATCGCCATCGTGACCCGCAAAGCAGGCGGCAGCAGGCCCTTTTCAACGCCGTATTGAACGAAAAAGATACCCGCGAGGGCCAGCGACAAGGCCGATACCGCATAGACCCAATTGTCACGCAGCCAATCGCCAAGCGCCGAAACCCGCGCTGCATTCATTACCAGCGGACCATCCTTGGCGGGGATTGGCGGCGCAGGTGGCAGCGGTGGCGGCTTGGGCCCAGATGCCGCAACATCCGGCGCAGGCGCTTCCACCGAGGCCGGCACAATTTCTTGCGCGACCTGCACGTCGCGGGCTGCGGCGGCTTTCGCGGCAGGTGCGCGGCGCAGCCTGGCCATTTCCTGTTCCAGCGCGGCCAGACGTCGGCGCAGCCCGGATACCGAGATGAACAGCGCGATAACCGCAATCGGAATGCCCAGCGCCACAACGGCCGCCAGAACCAAAAATCCTTCTTCCATCGCCGATCCCTTCAGCACCAACGCTTTGCCCGAGGTTACGCAGGCCGCAAGGCGATTGCCAAGTCAGGAATTCGTGGCCTTTTCATCGCCTTCGCGGGCCTTATCCGCACCAAAAAGCCCCGCAAGCCCGCGCGCGATCAGATTGCTGACCTTGGGGCGCGGGGCGGCCGCAAAGGGCATCGGGCGGCACACATCCATCGCGGCCACCCCCACACGCGCGGTCAATGCGCCGTTGATCACGCCTTCGCCAAAACGCCGCGACACCTTTCCAAGCAGCCCGCCACCGGCCACCGAATGAATAAGATCATCCCCCACCGCCACAGCACCCGTGGCCACCAGATGCCCCATGACCGCGCGCAACAGCCGCCAGCTGCCAAAAGCACCGCTGCGCCCGCCGTAAATCTCGGCAATGCGGCGGATCATGCGGATATTGGCGACAAGGGCCACGGCCACATCGGCCAGCGCCAGCGGCACAAGTGCTGTGATTGTGGCCACCTGCCGGGCGGCGGTTTCCACTTCGCGCCTTGCGGCTTGATCAAGGGGCGCCAAAAGCTCTGCCTCGGCCAGTTCCAGCAGGGTCTGCGCATCCAAAACCTCGGCGCGCCGCGCAGCGAACCGGCCTTGGGCCCATGCAATATCTGCGCGGCCCGCATAAAGCGCCACCAGGCGGTCCGACACTTTGCGCGCGGCGGGCAGATCTTCGGCGGCGATCACCTCGGCGCGGATCGCATCAAGGCGCGCCAGCCGCGCGAAGGCCGCCCATTCACGCAAGACCACCAATAGGGCCGCCAGCAGGAACCCCGCAAACAACAAGGCCGCAATGCCGCCAAGGACCGGGCTGCGCGCCAATAGCCCGGTCACAAAATTCCATGCAGCGACCGAGGCCAGGAAACCCACCAGTGACAGCGCCGACGCCAGGAAGAACCGCCCCAACCGTGATCCGCCGCGCCGGGCCGCCAGGGCGGAGAGCCCATGCATGGCGCGCCCCTCCGCGCCGGTTTCAGGCACCATCGGGGCCGCCGCCGGGGTTAGGGCGGCCGGTGTGTCCATCTCGATCAAAACCGGGCCTTTGCGGCCGGTTTCCGGCTTGGAACTGGACGTCACAACTGATCTCCGATCAAAAATTCCACCGCCCGATCCAGCCTGATATTGGGCAAGCCCTCACCGGGGCGCAGATCATGGCTGACCGGGGCAAAACGCATGGTGCCATAATCCCCCTCTAGCCAACTTTGTGCCCCCTCGCGCGCCGGGGCCAAAAGTACCGCCGGGTTTTCCGGCAGATTGCCCGCATGAAACGCGGCCTCTCGTCCGGTGTCGGCCAAACGCCCGCGCACGCAGTCAAGCTCGGCACCGTTGTGGCGCAGGGTTTCCTCCACGGTGGTGCGCAAACTGGCAATCGACATTGCCGCCGTATGGGCACCGGCAAAATCGGCGCGGTCCTTGGCATCGCGCATCAAGGCCGCCATGATCGCGGTCAGGCGCTTGTGCTGGCTGTGGTGCAGGTGATCGGCCTTGGTTGCGGCGAACAAGATCCGTTCAACCCGCCGCCCGCCCAATAGCGACGACAGCCACCCATTGCGCCCCGGCCTGAAGGCCGCAAGAATTGCCGCCATCGCGCGGCGCATATCCTCAACCGCGCGGGGGCCGGAATGAATGGCATCCAGCGCATCGACCAGCACGATCTGGCGATCAATGCGGGCGAAATGGTCCCGAAAGAACGGTTTGACCACCTGCGCCTTATAGGCCTCAAACCGGCGGCGGAATTCACGCGCCAAGGTGCCACGCGCCACCGGAGCGGTCAGCCGCAAAGGCGCGAAGGTCAGCGCCGGCGATCCTGCCAGATCGCCGGGCAACAAGAACCGCCCCGGCGTGCAGTCGGAATAGCCCGCTTCGCGTGCGGTGGTCAGATAACCGGCAAAGCTTTGCGCCAAAGCCTTGGCTCGCACCTCATTCAGATCGCCATCAGGGTCGGCCCCGGCCAGATCGGCCAGGAACCCCGCCGCCTCTGCCCGCCCGGCGATGCGCGACAGAACATCCGCGCTCCACGCCTCATAGCTTTGGTCCAGCAAGGCCAGATCCAAAAGCCATTCACCGGGGTAATCGACGATATCCAGATGCAAGGTGCGCGGCCCGCGCAGACCGCCCAAGAACCCTTGCGGAAGCAGGCGGAACGACAGGCGCAATTCACTTACCGCGCGCGTACTTTCGGGCCAATGGGGCGCGCTGCCGGTCAGGGCGGCAAGGTGGCTTTCATAGTCAAAACGCGGCACCGTATCATCGGGTTGGGGTTGCAGATAAACCGCCCCGATCCGCCCCGCCGCCTCAGCCCGCAGGCCCGGCATCCGCCCCCGATCCATCAGATTGGCCACAAGTGAGGTGATGAAAACCGTCTTGCCCGCGCGGCTAAGCCCGGTCACCCCAAGCCGCACGACCGGCTCGAAATACCCGCCCGTCAGCCCTTCGCCAACGGCCTCCACTTGCCGCACGACCCCATCGACAATATCACCAATTCCCAAACCCGGCCCCTCGCTTTGACCCAAGATAGACGCAGAGCGCGCCCATGTGTAGGCCCAGCTGTTGCCAAATAAGCCCACGCCCGGCTAGAGGGGGGAGGTTATGCCCAGATATGCACTCAAAATCGAATACCACGGCGCCCCCTTTGCGGGTTGGCAACGCCAGGCCGATCAGCCGTCGGTGCAAGAGGCCGTCGAAATCGCCTTGCGCAAGCTTGAACCAGATGCCCCGGGCATCGCGGCGGCCGGGCGCACCGATGCAGGCGTACATGCCACCGGTCAGGTGGCCCATTGCGATCTGGCCCGCGACTGGGACGCTTTTCGCCTGTCCGAGGCGCTGAACTGGCATCTCAAGCCACAGCCGGTGGCAATATTGGCCGCCGCGCCGGTTGCCGATGATTTCCACGCGCGGTTTTCAGCGCTTGAACGGCGCTATCTTTTCCGCCTGATCGCCCGGCGCGCACCCGTCACCCATGATGCGGGGCTGGTCTGGCAGGTGCTTAAGCCGCTTGATCTGGATGCCATGCGAAAGGCCGCCGCCCATCTGATCGGCCACCATGATTTCACCACCTTCCGCTCGACCATGTGTCAGGCGCAAAGCCCGGTCAAAACCCTGGATGAGATCACGATTGATAGGGTTGAAACCCCCGGTGGCCACGAATACCGCTTTACCTTGCGCGCCCGCAGCTTCCTGCACAATCAGGTCCGCTCGATCGTGGGAACATTGGAGCGTGTCGGCGCCGGCGGCTGGCCGCCCGAGCGGGTGAAAACCGCGCTCATGGCCCGCAACCGCGCCGCATGCGGCCCGGTCTGCCCGCCGCAGGGCCTCTATCTTACCGGGGTGACATATCCACAAGATCCCTTCGCGTGACGGTCACGCATTCAGATCCTTCAATAACCGACCATGCCGCCGCACCTCGGACAGCACATCGCCGAAGGTGACGATCCCGCGTGCCTTCAACATCGGCAACAGCTTCAACAGCGCCTCAGCCGTCGCCACGGTATCGCCAAGCGCCGTGTGCCGCGCCGCTTCGGGGATGGTGATGCCCAGACGCTGGGTCAGCGCATCAAGGCTATGGGCGTCGTCCTGGCCAAAGACCACCGCCGACAAAAGCACGGTATCAAGGATGGGGTTGTCGAATACCGCGCCGATCTCTGCCTCGCGGCGGCGCAAGAACGCCATATCGAACGGGGTGTTATGGGCAACAAGGACCGCACCTTGCGCAAAGCGGTGAAAGCGGCGGGCGGCGGCCACCATATCGGGCGCATCCGCGACCATCGCATCGGTGATCCCATGCACATCGGTCGAACGCGGCGGGATCGTTCGGCCCGGATTGACCAAAGTATCAAACACCTCGCCCGTGACCTGCCTGCCATTGACGATCCGCACGGCGGCAAGCTGCACCACCTCATCGCCGTCCAAAGGCAGTAACCCGGTGGTTTCGCTGTCAAATACCACGTAGGTCAGATCCTCAAGCCGCATATCGGCGATCTTTTCGCCGCGCGCCTTGAAAAGAAGGTCAAAGTCGTAAACCACCTTGCGCGCCACAGCCCGGGGGCGCGGCCCGGCCTGACGCGCTTCGGACAGCGGCAAACGCAGGCGGGCGCGGCCATTGCGGGCGGGTTCGGGCCAGCATTCGGTTGCGTGATTGGCCAAGACATCGCGCCCGGTCAGCTCACTGCCCGGATCAACCGGCCTGCCCAGCCATTCGTCAAGCCGGCGCAACGCCAAAGGCGGCCCGGCCCAGCCAAGATCAAGCATCGCGCCCGCACCCTCGGCCGCCACTTCAAGGGTGAAATCGCCCGCCTGCCCGTCCTTGGCCAGCCAGCCTGCCAGACCCGACAGCAATGCCACAACCTCATATCCATCGCAGCGCAGGAACAGATCATCGCCCTTCGTGGTAACCCCAAGCCCCAGGTCTTCAATCCGCGCCGTGACCCCATCCAAAAGATCAAACCCGCGCGTCATCGGCAAATTCCGCCAACTGCCGCGCAGGGCGTCATGACGCGCGCCCAACTCATGCAGCGCCGTGGCCAGCCGCCCGGCCTCATCCAAAAGTGCGGCCCCAAGTTTGGGATCGCGGCGCAAATCCTCATCCTCGGACATCAGCCCGATGACCGAGCCCAGATTGGCGGCAGGCCGCCGGATACGGTCAAATACCTGATCCATCAAATGGTCGCGCGCGGTATGGGCGGCCAGATCGCCGGTGACATCGCGCAAGGTCAGCACATAGCCCGGCCGCAGCCCTTGCCCCGTCAAAAGCCGCATGCGCCCCGACAAGACCCTGCCGCCCGCCGTCGTGGCGCATAAAAGATCCGAGACGGCTTCGCTGTCATCGCCCGCACAAAGCCTGCCGTAAGCATGGCGCAACGGGGCCTCTCGTAAAAAGTCGAACACGCCGCGGTCAAGACCAACGGCCTGCCCCACCCCCAGCATGTCTTCCGCCATGCCGTTATAAAACACCAGCTGATGGTCTTGCGAACAAAGCAACACGCCTTCGGTTATGTCCGACAACAAGACCTCCAGCCGGGTCTTTTCGGCGGCCAACCGCGTGGTTTCACGCCCTACGGCTTCGGCCAAGGCATCGCGGGCGGCATCAAGGCTTTCGCTGATGGCGATCGCCGCCGGGGCAAGATCGCCCAGATAGCGGCCCGCTTGCGGTGCAAAGGCGGACCCTTCGGTATGGGCCTGCGCACGCATCCCCCCCGCCAGCCGCAAAATCGCACGCGCGACATTTTCGTCAAACAGGAACCACACCCAGACAACCAGCGCCAAAATCGCGAAACCGGCAATGATCCCCGCAAGCACAAAACCCGGCAAGGCCCCCGGATCGCCGATCTTGCGGTATCCGGCCCAAAGCCCCGCGCCCAAAGCCGCCATAGAGCCCAAAGCCAATGCCGCGAAGAACAAGAACACCCGCAGCCGAAGGCCCAGCCGTTCAAGCATCGCCCCCGGCCCCAGTTTCGGATCCGCCCTCAGATCCGCCCTCAGATCCGCCGTCCAGCAACCGCCGCAACTCGACCTTCAATTCCTTAAGCTCAAAGGGTTTGGCGATGAACCCATCGGCCCCCAGCGCCAGCCCCTTGCGCCGCTCTACCGCCGAGCCGCGCGCGGTCATCATCAAGATGCGGATGTCCTTCAGATCACCGTCCATCCGCACATCCTGGCATATCTCATAGCCCGACACCTCGGGTAGCATCACATCCAGCAACACCAGATCGGGGCGCATGTCACGGATCCGCGCCATGGCCTCGGCACCATTGGCAATGCGGTCATGCGCATAGCCCTCGCGCGTCAAAAGATATTCCAGCGCCATGGCGATGTTATCTTCGTCCTCGACAATCAATATCCGCTGCTGTGGCTTTCCCATAGCCTCACTCACCCCTCTTTGCAGGCGGCCATTACCAGGGCATCAGCCATACCCACTTCGCGCCATTCCGCCCCCTTCAAGATACCGTCGGCCGCCAATTCGGCACCTTCGACCAGATCGGCACGGGCACCCTTCGTGCAGTCAAAGGCAATGGGCACCCGCTTGGTCGGCACCCATCTTTGGATGACCATGGCACTTGCCACCATAAGCGCCGGATCGTCGGCTGGCCGCACGGCGGATGCACGATCAACCGCAACGAAACGGTGCACCATCGGGAACAGATAGGTCCATGGCCGGTACAGGATCGCATCACTGGGCGCCAGCGCAACCTCGACCGCGTCGGGAAGTTGTGCCACCACACGCGGATACCAGGAATATTCATTCCAGATCGAAAAACCAAGCATGGCCAGGCCCATGGCCGCAGGCATTGACCAACGGGGCAACAGCCCGCGCCATTGGTGGTTGATGATGAACACCACCATCGCGGCCACCCCCCCGGCTGCAAGCGTCGCTATGAAATCCAATAACATCCTCGTCCTTTCAGCTTGGCAAAGCCATACTGCGCCCCAGCGCCGATTGCATCCCTCGCACCACCACGAAAGCATCGCGCAGATGGCTGCGCTCAAAATCCGAAAGATCGCCGGGGGCCAGAAAATTATCGGGCCGTTCGCCCGCTTTCACCCGCCGTGCCTGATGTTGAAGCCGGGTTTCGGCGATCACATCATAGGCCTCGATCAGATCGCGCCCGCCCGAGCCTGATATCACGCCCGCCTCTGCCGCCGCCGCCAGCCGCGCGCGGGTATTGACCGCTGCAAGCCGCCCCTCTAGCGCATAGATCCGGCCCAGATCGGTCACCGGCACCACACCATTGTGCTTCATGTCGATATGGTCGCGGTGCTCGCCCGAGCGGATGGTTGCAAAGGCCCGGATCAAGCCCAGCGGCGGCGCGTGTTTAAGTGAATTGCCAACCATATGCGCCACGAAGATCGAATTCTTCGCAGCCATTTCCAGCGTTTCGGCCTGCAAGTCACCAAAAAGGCTGGCCGCACCGCCGATCGGACGCAGATCGAACATCACACTGGCCAGCATCTGCGCCTCTGTGCTTGGGGTCGCGATCCAGCCGGCGAAATACTGGCGCCAGACCCGCACCGGCTGGCACCAGCGCGGGTTGGTCGCCATCATATCGCCGGGGCAATAGACATAGCCGCAGGTGTGAAGCCCGTCCGACACTCTCTTTGCCAGCGCCTGAAAATACGCCATATCGGCCTCGGTCGCGGCATCATCCAGCATCAGGCAATTGTCTTGATCCGACACGCCGGTCTGGTCTTGCCGCCCCTGACTGCCGCAAGCCAGCCACAGATAGGGCACCGGCGGCGCGCCCAGTTCCGCCTCGGCCAAGGCCAGCAGGCGGCGCGTCACCGCATCGGCGATATCGGTGATCAGGCGTGTGACAACCTCATGCGGGTGATTGCCCCCGACCAGCTGCACCAGCATTTGTGGAATGCGCGCGGTGACCGCCGCCATTTCCGCCGCCGTCGTGGCCCGCGCGATATCGCGGATCAACAGCGCCGAGGTGACGGCCTGAAACCGGGTCAGATCGGTTTGGGTGACCATGCCGATGAACTTGCCCGCCTCGACAATCGGCAAATGCCCGATCCGGCGTTCCAGCATCAGATGCAAGATATCTGATCCAAGCGCCGTCGGCGGCAATGAGATCGGATCATGGGTCATTACCCTGCCCACCGGCGTATCCGCCGAAAGCCCGTCGGCCAGTATTCGGTTCGACAGATCGCGGGTGGTGACAATGCCGGTCAGGGCGCCATGTGCATCCGTGATACCAAGGCAAGAGATATGGGCATCGCGCATCATCCGCGCCGCTTCGGCGGCAGGTGTGTCGACCCCACATGAAAGGGCTGACCGCGTCATAAGATCGCTGACCCGCTGGGTGGTCAGATCATTGGCCCGCGCCCCGCCGCCCTGCCGCCCGCGCGCGAAGAACCGCCCAAACGCCGGAAAGGCCGTGCGCAGCCTGTCAAACTCGGGCTTAGGCAGGATCAGGATATTGCTGTCTTCGGTGGCGCGCGCCGAAGTGGCCGCCAGACCATCGCGCATCAAGCCGCGTTCGCCAAAGGAATTGCGCGCAGTCAAAAGCGACACGACGACGTTGTTGCCGTCAACCACCTCAACACTGCCGGTCTCAATCAGGTAAAGCCCCACCAAAACCTCGCCCAAAGAATAAATCGGCGTATTGGCGGCAAAAGACCTGCGGCTGAAGAAACCGGCGACACGCACCAGTTCGTCCTGCGGCAGGTTGTCATAGGGATGCAAACCGCCCAAAAAGCCTGCAATCGCGTGAACGCTATCGTTCATCTGGCTCTCCTTGGGACAAAGCGGCGCGCCCCCTTTGGGGGACGCGCCATTTTTGTTCAGATCAATGCGACTGCGCCGCACCTGCGCCTTTCGGTACGCGGATCGATTCCACCAGTTCCTGGATCTCCTGCGGAGGCTCTTCCGTGGCGTTGGACACCACATAGGCCACCACGAAGTTGATCAAGGCACCGACCGCACCAAACGAGGTGGATTTGATCGACAAGAGCAGCGGATCAGCATCGGTGAAGCTGTTGGGATCCGGGATGACGACCCAGCCCTTGTGCAGGAAGAAGTAGATCAGCGTCACGATCAGACCGCCCAACATCCCCGCAACCGCGCCTTTGTTGTTCACGCGCTTGGAGAAGATGCCCATCATCAGGGCCGGGAAGATCGAACAGGCCGCCAGACCGAAGGCCAAGGCCACCGTCTGCGCCGCAAATCCCGGAGGGTTGAGGCCCAGATAGGTTGCAACCGCAATCGCCACACCCATCGAAATACGGGCAGCAAGAAGTTCGCCCTTTTCCGAGATATCGGGGTTCAGCTGACCCTTGATAAGGTCATGGCTGATGGCGGAAGAGATCGCCAGAAGCAGGCCCGCCGCCGTAGACAAGGCAGCCGCAAGACCACCCGCTGCGACCAGCGCGATAACCCAGCCCGGAAGCTGTGCAATCTCGGGGTTGGCCAGAACCATGATGTCATTGTTCACGGTAAGTTCGTTGGCTTCCTTGTCACCGACATACTGGATAAGGCCATCGCCGTTCTTGTCGTCGAACGTCAAAAGACCGGTCTTTTCCCAGTTATCGACCCAATCAGGCACATCCGCACGGGCAACAGGCTGTTCAGCCACGCCGTTGGGATAAATCGTGGTGATCAGGTTCATACGCGCCATTGCCGCCACGGCCGGGGCCGTCAGGTAAAGGATTGCAATGAACACCAGCGCCCAGCCAGCAGACCAACGCGCATCGGCCACTCTTGGCACCGTGAAGAAGCGGATGATCACATGCGGCAGACCCGCCGTACCGATCATCAGCGACAGGGTGAACAAAACCATGTTCAGCGTGGTATCGGATTGCTGAAGATAGGATTTGAAGCCCAGATCGGTCACCAGACCCTCAAGCGTGGTCAAGATCGGCTGACCAGTGGCCGTGGTATCCGAGAAGAGACCCAGCGCCGGGATCGGATTGCCGGTAAGCTGAAGCGAGATGAACACAGCCGGGATCGTATAGGCGGTGATCAGCACGACATATTGGGCAACCTGCGTATAGGTGATGCCCTTCATTCCGCCCAGAACGGCATACATGAACACAATCGCCGCACCGATAAACAGACCTGTAGATTTGTCGACTTCCAAAAAGCGCGAGAAGGCAACACCAACGCCGGTCATCTGGCCGATAACGTAAGTGACCGAGGCGACGATCAGACAGATCACCGCCACCATGCG